>NZ_JBHWGD010000008.1:80658-90278 GCF_042733235.1 Kitasatospora sp. NPDC059722 | reverse complement strand
TTTTAACACCCCCGCCCCCCCCGATAAAATAAATGTTTTGTGCCGGGGGCCGGCGTCTTTTTTTTATACCCCCCCCCCCCCCCGCCCGCCGCGGGGGGGGGGCCGCCCGCCGCGCCGGCCCCCCCACACACGTTTTCGACGGCGCGGCTCAGCCGACCTTGACCAGGTTCCACTGCTGCGACGTGCCGCCGTTGACGGTCCACTGGACCACCGTCTGGCCGTCCACCGTGCCGTTCCCGTTGTCCACCGCCATCCCGCTCGCCCGGTTGGTGAGCTGGTAGGAGCCGCCGCCGAGCGCGGTGATGCTCCACTGCTGCTGGTCGCTCCCGTTGTCGGGCTGCTGGACCAGTGCGGCGCCCGCGGTCGTGCTGGCCCCGCTGTCGAGGGCCAGACCGCTGCGGGCGCACACCAGCTTGAAACGGCCCGCTTCCAGACCGGTCAGCGTCCACCGCTGCGGCGTGCCGCCGTTGACGGTCCACTGGACCACCTGGCTGCCCGCGCTGGAGGTGTTTCCGTCGTCCAGGGCCTTGCCGCTGCGCACGGAGATCAGCTCGTAGACACCGTCGGCGACGACGGCCGGCGTCCCGTTGACGTCGACCACCACGACCGAGTCGTTGGCGTCGGGCGCGGTGGTGGGCACCGAGACGTTGATGCTGCCGCCGCTGACCGAGTACGAGAGCGAGGCCGTCGGGTTGCTCATCAGGTAGACGCGGTTGATGGTGTTGGCGATCAGCGGGATCTGCAGGGTGCCATTGGCCGGCCAGCTGAACACGTGGGCGAAGAGCTTGCCCGGCTTCCTGGTGAACTTGCCCCACGACGGCTCGGCGGTGAAGGGGCTGCCGGTGGTGCCGTAGATGCTGTCGCTGTTGGTGCCCATCCAACGCGCCAGACCCTGGAGGACGGTGACGGAGCCCGGGGTGGGCGTGCCGTCGCCCTTGGGGCCGATGTTGAGCAGGTAGTTGCCGTCCCGGGAGACCACCGTGACGAACTCCTGGACGATGGTCTGCACGGACCGGTAGGAGCTCTCGGCCCAGGAGGTGTAACCCCAGGCGCCGTTCATGGTCGCGCAGGTCTCCCAGGGCCGACCGAGCGGCTCGGCCGGCACTTTCTGCTCCGGACAGGCGAAGTCGCCGAGTCCGACGTCCCGCTTGACCCGCTCGTTGACGATCAGGCCGGGCTTCTGGGCGACGAGCCAGTTGTACAGGTCGACCCCGTCCGACTGGGTCCACCAGTCGGTGAGGGTGGGCGTGGCGGGGTTGGCGCACCAGTCCCCGTCGAACCAGAGGATCGCCGGGTCGTACGCCGTGAGGAGTTCCTGGAGCTGTGCCTTCATGTCGTTGATGTAGCCGGCGCGCGCGCTCAGCGACGCCATGTCGGTGTAGTTGGTCGTCTGGTTGACGGTCTGGGAGCGGTGGTTCCAGTCCATGATCGAGTAGTAGAGGCCGAACTTGATGCCGCGGGCGTCGCAGGCCTTCTTGAGCGCGGCCAGCAGGTCGTTCTGGTAGGCGGTGTACTTGGGCAGGTTGTACGGCTTGGTGCCGGTGGTGTCCGTGAAGCTCGCCACGGCCGAGTTGTACATCGCGAAGCCTTCGTGGTGCTTCGCGGTGATCACCAGGTACTTCATGCCGGCGTTCAGGGCGAGGTCGGCGATGGTGTCGGCGTTGAAGGCCGTCGGGTCGAAGGGGGCGGACACCTGGGCCTGGTAGTTGGCCTTGCTCCAGTTCTCGGTGGAGAACGCCCACTCGCCGTGGCCGAGCTGGCTGTAGGAGCCGAAGTGGATGAACATCCCGAAGCGGGCCTGGTACCACCAGGCCATCTTGGACGGCACCTGGTAGGCCTGGGCGGTGCCGGGCCGGAGCACCTGGGGCAGGCCGAAGGCCACGGCGCCTCCGGCGAGGGCGGCGGCGCGGATCAGCTGACGGCGGCTCAGTCCGGTGGTTGACATAGGAGGCTCCTCGTTCGGGTGGGAGTGCTGTCGATGCTGCGGCTACTTGCCGAGGTTGTTGCCCCACAGGGCCTTGTCGTCGACGTTGTCCTTCGTCACCAGCGTCACGGGGAGCTGGTCCTCCAGCCCGTTGGGCAGGGCGACGATGGTCGACTGGTGGTCGGTCGGCCCCGGCTTGAACGCCTTGCCCTCGACGGCGGCCTGCGCGTAGAACAGCGCGTACTTGGCGTACAGGTCGGCGGGTTGGGAGACGGTGGCGTCGATGTCGCCCTTGCGGATGGCGTCGAACTCCTGCGGGATGCCGTCGTTGGAGACGACGGCGATGTGCCCCGGCTGGCCGGCCGGCTTGAGCATGCCTTGCTGCTGGAGCACGGAGACGGTCGGCTGCAGGAAGACGCCGCCGGCCTGCAGGTAGATCCCGCCGAGGTCGGGGTTGGCCGCCAGCGTCGACTGGAGCTTCGCCGCGGCGACGTCCCCCTTCCAGTCGGTGGCCAGCTCGATCACCTGGACGCCCGGGAACTTCTCCTTCATGCAGGTGGAGAACCCCCGGCTCCGGTCGTAGGCGTTGATCGAGTCGAGCGCCCCCTGGAGCTCCGCGACCTTCCCCTTTCCCTTGAGCTGCGCGCCCAGGAACTGGCAGGCCTTGGTGCCGTAGTCGACGTTGTTCGCCCGGACGGCCATGTACACCTCGCCGTGCTCGGGTTCGGTATCGACGCTCACCACGCTGACGCCGCGTCTGAAGAGCTCGCCGAGCAGCACGTCGGTGACGTAGGTCGCCTGTGGCGCGATCACCACGGCCTTGGCGTTCGCCTGCTCGAATCCCTGGACGTTGGACCGCAGTTCGTCCTCGCGGTTGTGGGACGCCGTGATCGGCAGGGTGCGGATCGCCTGCGCGGCGACGCCCTTCCTCACGTACTGCTCGTACGCCCGCCAGAAGTCGGAGTCGTCCCGCGGCAGGTCGATGCCGATCGCCCCCTGGGCGGAAGGCTTCAGTGCTCCGCCCGTGCTGCGGTCGCACCCCGTGGCGCCGACGACTAACACGGCCCCGGCCATCGCCGCGAGTCCGGAAGAGCGAAGCCTCATCGCACTGATCTCCTTGCCTTGGAACGCCCGCCCACCGCGGGGAGGTCCCTCACCCGCGTACGGCGCCACCGCCGTCCGGGGGGCTCGCGGTACCGAGGACCTTACGAGCGTGAAACCTGGACGACAAGTAGAGGCATCCGATGACTCCCAAACGTGACATCGGGATTTCCGCCATATCTTCGCGGTATGGCCGATGAAATACGGCCATTCATCGGATGTATCACCCCCGGATCCCTGGACTCCTCGGCGCCCACGGCCTATAAATCCATCCCATGACCCCACGCGATGTGAACGCTCACACCATCCATCGTTTCCCCCGCCGGACCGTGCACCTGGACTTTCACACCGGCCCCGACATCCCCGACGTGGGACGCGACTTCGACCCGGTGACCTTCGCCCGGGCCTTCCGCGACGCCCACGTCGACAGCGTGACCGTCTTCGCCAAGTGCCACCACGGCCACCTCTACTACGGGACCGACCGGCCGGAACGCCACCCCGGGCTCGCCCCCGACCTCGACCTGCTCGCCGAGCAGGTCGAGGCCCTGCACGCCGTGGGCATCCGCGCACCGATCTACCTGTCCCTCCAGGTCGACGAGTTCGCCGCCCGGGAGCACCCGGAGTGGATCGCGCACGGCGAGGACCTGAAGCTCGCCCGCTGGAGCACCTCGGCCTTCGAGGCGGCCTGGAACATCCTCGACATGTCCAGCCCCTACGCCGACTACTTCGCCGATCAACTGGACGAGGTGCTCCGGCGCTTCGCCCCGGTCGACGGCATCTTCATCGACATGTGCTGGAACCAGCCCAGCGCGAGCCGCTGGGCAGTGGACGGGATGCGCCGCGAGGGGCTGGACCCGGCCGACGCGGACCACCGGAACCGCTACGCGAACCTCGTGGCCCGCCGCTACATGGCCCGCTACTCCGCGATGGTGGAGAAGGCCCTACCCGCGGACGCCGCCCAGAGCGTCTGGTTCAACAGCCGGCCCAAGACCGGACTGCCCGAGGAGCGCCAGTTCATCCGGCACGTCGAGATCGAGGGCCTGCCCACCGGCGGCTGGGGCTACGCGTTCCTCCCGTACGTGGCGCGCTTCGTCCGCCCCATGGGACTGCCCGTCCTCAGCCACACCGGGCGGTTCCACGAGAGCTGGGGGGACAACGCCGCCCTCAAGCCCCGGGCGGCGCTGCTGTACGAGACCAGCCAGATGCTGAGCCACGGCCTGACCAGCGGCGTGGGCGACGTGCTGCACCCGCGGGGCGTCGCCGCTCCGGCGGTGTACGAGCTCATCGGCTCGGTCTACGGGCACATCGAGGCGTGCGAGCCCTTCCTCGACGGCGGCCGGGCCGTCAGCGAGGTCGCCGTGGTCACCGACCCCGGCCTCGGCGACAACCCTGGCGCGAGCAACATCGGCGCCGTACGGGCGCTGCAACAGCTCCGGGCGCAGTTCGACGTGGTCCCGCCGACGGCCGACCTGAGCGGGTACCGGGCGGTCGTCGTGCCCGAGAGCACGGCGGTCGACGACGCCCTGGCGGAGCGCCTGCACGCGTACCGGCGGGCAGGCGGCGCCGTGCTGCTGGTCGGGCCGGCGCTGCTCAGGAACGGCACCGAGCCCGCCCTCCCCGACCTCCCGGTCGAGGGACTCGCACCGGCGCCGGCCGGTGAGGTGTTCCTCACCTGCCAGGGCGTCCCCGGGGTCCCGGAGGACTTCCCGGTCATCAGCCACGGCTCCCGGCTGACCGCCCGGGCACTGCCCGGCGCCGAGGTCCTGGCCCGGGTGGTGGCGCCCTACTTCCCGCGCTCCTGGGACCGGTTCTGCGGTCACTCCTACACTCCCCCGGCCGACCCGACCGACGAGGCGGCCGTCGTCGTCGGCGACGGGGTGGCCGCGGTGACCGTGTCGCTGCTGGAGGCCTTCCACGAGCACGGCCTGGAGACGTACCGTCGGCTGCTCGGCGCCGCCCTGGACCGGCTCCTGCCGGACCCGCTCGTCCGCGCCGGCGGGCCGGTCCACCTGGAGACCACCGTGAAGCGCACCGCCGCGGGCACCGTGGTGCACCTGATCAGCTTCGTCCCGTCCCGGGAGACCCCGGAGCTCGACCTGGTGCACGACCCGTTCCCGCTGGTCGACGTGCCCGTCGCCGTCCGGCTCGCCGCCGCCCCGCGCTCGGTGCGGCTCCAGCCGGCCGGGCTGGAGCTGCCCTGGGAGTACGACGGCGAGTACGTCCACGTGCGGGTCACCACCGGGGACGGCCACGCGATGATCGTGGCCGAGCACGACTGACCGCGGGGTACGGGCCCCGGATCACCCGGCGGGCAGCAGCAACGGGTCCGCCATGATCCGGCGCACCGTCGTCAGCGCCGCGCCCAGCAGCGGGCCGCGCCGGCCGAGCGCGGACGGGCGCAGCGCCTCCGGGGCCCAGGGCCGCACGGTGACCCGGGCGGCCAACTCGGCGCGCACGGACGGCAGCAGCCAGTCGGCGAGTTCGGCGTAGGCACCGCCGAGGACCAGGCCGCCCGGGTCGATGAGCTCCACGGCGGACGCGAGGGCGAGCCCCAGGGCCTGCCCCGCCCGGTCCAGCGCCCGCAGGGTGGGCTCGTGCCCGGCGGCCGCCCGCTCGGCGAGCAGCGCGACCGGGTCGCCCGGGCGGGGGGGGGGGGGGGGCGCGGGGGGGGCGCCCCCCCCCCCCCCCCCGCCGCGGGGGGGGGGGGCGCGCGGGGGGGGCGGGGGCGCGGCGGGGCGCGCCGGCGCCGGCGGGGCGCGGGGGGGGCGGGCGGGGGCGCGCGCGCGCCCCCCCCCCCCCCGCCGCGTCGCCCGCGTACTGCTCCAGGCAGCCGCGGGCGCCGCAGGCGCATCCGGCGCCGTCCGGCTGGACGGGGATGTGGCCGAGTTCGCCGGCGAAGCCGCGGGCGCCCCGGAACAGCCGTCCGTCGATGACCAGGGCGGCGCCGATCCCGGCCTCGGCGGAGACGTGGACGAAGGTCTCCGCGGCCTGCCCGGCGCTCCAGTACTCGGCCAGCGCACCGAGGTTGGCCTCGTTCTCGGGCTCGGGCACGGTGTCCGGGTCGGGCCAGTGGTCGGCGAGGGAGACGCCGCACCAGCCGAGGTTGGGCGCGCGCTCGACCAGCCCGGCCGGTTCGTTCGGCACCACCCCGGGGACGGCCAGGACGCGGCCCTCGACGCTCAGGCCGAGGGCGGCGGCCTCCGCCTGCGCCTCGGCCGCCAGCGCGGCGGTCTCCGCCAGCACCTCCCCGGCCGGCCGGCCCGCGTTCTCCCGTTCGACCCGGCGCCACACCCGAGGCTCGCCGCGCAGGTCCACGACGCAAGCACCGAGGTGGGTGATGCCGATCTCCAGCCCCAGACCCGCCGGGCCCTGGTCGTTCACGGCCAGCGCCCGGCCGGGGCGGCCGACCCGGCCACTGGCCGTGGCCGCCGCCTCGGTCAGGGCGCCGCGGCCGATCAGCTCGTCCACCAGGGAGGAGACCGCCGCCCTGGTCAGGCCGATGCGCCCGGCGACGTCCGCGCGGGAGAGCGGGCTGTGCCCGGCGACCGCGCCGAGGACCAGTGAGAGGTTCTGCCGTCGCATGTCCTGTTGCGACGCGGGTCCGCTCTCCGGTCCCTTGCCCGCCCTGACCACCACCGTCACGCGCCCCTCCTACCGGTCCTCGGCCGGGGCACCCTGCAAGGCCCCGGCCCGACGCAGGGTATCCCCGATCCGCATCAGCGCGTCCTCGTCCTTCTTCACGGCCTCCAGGACCGGGCCCTCGGCCGTCCGCCAGCGGCGTGCCACGGCGTCGGCAGGCTCGCCGGTGAGCAGCGCGGCGGCCTGGGCGGCGGCGCCGAGCGCCACCAGTTCCTGCGCGGCGGGCACCTGGACCGCCCGGCCCGAGAGCCGCAGGACGGTCCGCTGCCACGCCGTGCCGCGGGCGCCGCCGCCGATGAGCAGCAGCGGTTCATCGCCGTCGGGGTCCTCGCCCCCGGCGCGCAGGACGTCGTCCAGGGCCGCGAGCAGGGCGTGGGCGGCGCCGTCGTAGGCGGCCTGGAGCAGCTGTCCGCGGGTGGTGTCGTGGCGGAGTCCGTGGATCAGGCCGGACGCGCCCGGGAGGTCGGGCGTGCGCTCGCCGTCCAGGTAGGGCAGGACGACCGCGGTGCCGCCGTCCTCGACCTCCTCGCGGCCGCGTCCGAGCAGGGCGGCGAAGCGGTCGACGGCCAGGGTGCAGTTGAGCGTGCAGGCCAGCGGCAGCCAGCCGCCGAGGGCGTCGGCGAAGCCCGCGACGGTGCCGCTCGGATCGGCCGGCCGCGTCCGGCCGACGGCGTAGACGGTGCCGGAGGTGCCCAGGCTGAGCACCGGCTGCCCGGGGAGGAGGCCGAGCCCGAGGGCCGCCGCCATGTTGTCGCCGGTGCCGGTGGCCACCAGCGCCCCCTCGCGCAGCGGCAGACCGGGACGGACGACGCCGGCCCGCACACCGGCCGGGAGGACCTCGGGCAGGAGCGCGGGATCGAGGCCGATGCGGGCGAGGACGTCCCGGTCGTACCCGTCCGGGCCCCACCAGCCGGTGCCCGACGCGTCGCCGCGGTCGGTGACGGCCTCGCCGGTCAGCCGTTCCGTCAGGAAGTCGTGGGGCAGGCGGACGGCGGCGACGCGGTCGGCCGCGGCGGGCTCGTGAGCGCGCAGCCAGGCCCACTTGGGGGCGGTGAAGGCGGCCGTCGGGACGCTGCCGGTGCGGCGGGCGATCTCCACCGCGCCGAGCGCATCGCGCAGGCCGGCGGCCTGCGGCGCGGACCGGACGTCGTTCCAGAGCAGCGCCGGGCGGACCGGGCGGCCGGCCGCGTCGAGGGTGACGAGGCCGTGCTGCTGGCCGGCGACGGAGACCGCCGCCGCGCGGTCCGCCCAGCCCGTACGCGCCGCGGCCTGGCCGAGCGCCGCCCACCACTGCTCGGGGTCGCTCTCCCTGCCGGCCCCCGTGCTGACGGTGTGCTGGGCTCGGCCCTCGCCCACCACGGCGCCGGTGTCGATGTCGACGGCCAGGGCCTTGGTGGACTGGGTCGAGCTGTCGACGCCGATCACGACACGCTGCTCAGCCATGCGTTCCTCCGGTGTGGGTTCCTTTTGACGTTCCGGCATACTAATTTGTTGAGAGCCCTGACAAACACCCTCCGCACGCGATTCGGAGCCGCTCCATGTCCAGCGACCCGCTCGTCCCCACCCCCGCGCACAAGTTCACCTTCGGCCTGTGGACCGTCGGCTGGCAGGGGCGCGACCCCTTCGGCGACGCGACCAGGCCCGCCCTCGACCCGGTCGAGACCGTACAGCGGCTCGCCGGGCTCGGCGCCCACGGCGTCACGTTCCACGACGACGACCTGATCCCCTTCGGCACCGGCGACGCCGAGCGCGAGCAGGTGGTCAAGCGCTTCCGCGCCGCCCTGGACACGGCCGGGCTGAAGGTGCCGATGGCCACCACCAACCTCTTCACCCACCCCGTCTTCAAGGACGGCGCGTTCACCGCCAACGACCGCGACGTACGGCGCTACGCGCTGCGCAAGACGATCCGCAACATCGACCTGGCGGCGGAGCTCGGCGCCTCGGTCTACGTCGCCTGGGGCGGCCGCGAGGGCGCCGAGTCGGGGGCGGCCAAGGACGTGCGCACGGCCCTCGACCGGCTGAAGGAGGCCTTCGACCTCCTCGGCGAGTACGTCGAGCAGCAGGGCTACGACCTGCGCTTCGCGATCGAGCCCAAGCCCAACGAGCCGCGCGGCGACATCCTGCTGCCCACCGTCGGCCACGCGCTGGCGTTCATCAACGCGCTGGAGCGCCCCGACCGGGTCGGCCTCAACCCGGAGGTCGGCCACGAGCAGATGGCCGGCCTCAACTTCCCGCACGGCATCGCCCAGGCCCTGTGGCACGGCAAGCTGTTCCACATCGACCTCAACGGCCAGTCCGGCATCAAGTACGACCAGGACCTGCGCTTCGGCGCCGGCGACCTGCGGCAGGCCTTCTGGCTGGTCGACCTGCTGGAGTCGGCCGGCTACGACGGCCCCAAGCACTTCGACTTCAAGCCGCCGCGCACCGAGGACTTCGACGGCGTGTGGGCCTCGGCGGCCGCCTGCATGCGCAACTACCTGCTGCTGGCCGAGCGTTCCCGCGCCTTCCGCGCCGACCCGGAGGTCCAGGCCGCGCTCACCGCCTCGCGCCTGCCCGAACTCGCCCTCCCCACGGCCCAGGACGGCCTGGCCGGGCTCCTGGCGGACCGCTCCGCCTTCGAGGACTTCGACGTCGACACCGCCGCCCGCCGCGGCATGGCGTTCGAGCAGCTGGACCAGCTGGCCTACGAACACCTCCTCGGCGCCCGCTGACCGGGGCCACGACCGAGCCGGGCCGTGCGGGTGGCACGGCCCGGCTCTCCCGTCGGGTCGCGGTTGGCACGGCCCGGCTCTCCCGTCGGGTTGCGGTTGGTGCGGCGCCGCATGGACGACTCCGGCCGTGGCCGGGCGGACACGGGGCGGGGGGGGGGGGGGCGCTCCCGTCCCGAGGGTGGCGGGCGTGCCGCCCGCGCGGGCCCGCGGGGCCGCGCGGCGGGCCGGGGGGGGGTGCCAGGCGC
>NZ_JBHWGD010000008.1:75668-80648 GCF_042733235.1 Kitasatospora sp. NPDC059722 | reverse complement strand
CGCCACGGTGCGGTGGCGTGCGGGACCTCGCGTCGGGGGCCGGCCTCAGGCCGGGTAGGGCAGGTCGGCTTCCCGGGTGCCTGCCGGGCCGATGTGCAGGGCGCCGTCCGGGCCGCCGATCCGCAGCTGCCACGGGTGCGGGCTGTCGGTGGTCACCTTGAGGCGGTCGCCGGTGCGGCGCAGGTGAAAGCGGGCGGTCTCGCCGGGGCCATCGCTGCGCGGGATCACGACGGTGCGCTCGGCGCCGTCCGCGAAGGCGTGGACCCGCAGTTCGACGCCTTCCGCCCAGGCGGACACCGGGCGCTGGTCGTCCGCCGCGAGCGGGATGACGGAGTCCGGTCGGGCGAGCAGCGGCAGGGTGTGGAAGCCGTGCTGCTCGCGCACCCAGCGCGGGCCGGTGACCTGATCGCCGGTCAGGACGTTGGTCCAGGTCCCCTCGGGCACGTAGTACTCGACCGTCCCGTCCTCGGTGAAGACCGGGGCGACGAGCAGGTCGTCGCCGAGCAGGTACTGCCGGTCGAGCGTGCCGACGGCCGGGTCGTCCGGGAACTCCAGCACCATCGCCCGCATCACGGGGACGCCGGTGGCGTGGGCCTGCTGCGCCGCGCGCTGGAGGTAGGGCGCGAGCCGGTGCTTGAGCAGGGTGAACTCGCGGGTGACCTCGACGGCCTCCTCGCCGAAGTCCCACGGCACCCGGTAGGACTTGCTGCCGTGCAGCCGGCTGTGCGAGGAGAGCAGGCCGAACTGCGTCCAGCGCTTGAAGACGGCGGGGGTGGGGGTGCCCTCGAAGCCGCCGATGTCGTGGCTCCAGAAGCCGAAGCCGGACAGGCCGAGGGACAGACCTCCGCGCAGCGACTCCGCCATGGCGTTGAAGTGCGACTCGCAGTCGCCGCCCCAGTGCACCGGGTACTGCTGGCCGCCGGCGGTGGCGGAACGGGCGAACAGCAGCGCCTCGCCCTCCCCGCGCTCCTCCCGGAGCAGCTCGAACACCGCCTGGTTGTACAGGTGGGTGTAGTAGTTGTGCATCCGCTCCGGGTCGGAACCGTCGTGCCAGACCACGTCGGTGGGGATGCGCTCGCCGAAGTCCGTCTTGAAGCAGTCCACGCCGACGTCCAGCAGGGTGCGCAGCTTGCCGGTGTACCACTCGCGGGCGGCGGGGTTGGTGAAGTCCACCAGGGCCATGCCCGGCTGCCACAGGTCCCACTGCCAGACGCTGCCGTCCGGGCGCCGCACGAGGTGGCCCTCGCGCATGCCCTCGGCGAAGAGCTCCGACTTCTGCGCGATGTACGGGTTGATCCAGGCGGAGATGCGCAGCCCCTGCTGCTTGAGCCGGGCCAGCACGCCAGCCGGGTCCGGGAAGGTGTCCGGGTCCCACACGAAGTCGCACCACTGGTACTCGCGCATCCAGAAGCAGTCGAGGTGGAAGACGCTCAGCGGGATGCCGCGCTCGGCCATGCCGCCGACGAAGCGGTTGACGGTGGCCTCGTCGTACTCGGTGGTGAAGGAGGTGGTCAGCCACAGGCCCAGTGCCCAGGCCGGGGGCAGTGCGGGGCGGCCGGTGAGCGCGGTGTAGCGCTCCAGGATCAGCTTGGGGGTCGGGCCGTGGACGACGAAGTACTCCAGCGACTGGTCCTCGACGCTGAACTGGACCTGCCCGACGGACTCGGAGCCGACCTCGTAGCCGACCCTGCCGGGGTGGTTGACGAACACCCCGTAGCCCCGGTTGGTGAGGTGGAAGGGGACGTTCTTGTAGGCCTGTTCGCTGCTGGTGCCGCCGTCCGCCTGCCAGATGTCCACCACCTGGCCGTTGCGGACGAACGGGGTGAACCGCTCCCCCAGGCCGTAGACCAGCTCGCCGACGCCCAGGGCGAGTTGTCCGAGCATGTGGTGGCGGCCGTCGGTGTCGGTGACGAAGCCGGTGCCGCGCTCTCCCACCGAGGTCAGGACCCGCCCGCCGGCGGTGAACTCCAGCTGCCACGGCTTGGAGGTGTCCACCCGCAGTGTCAGTTCGCCGGCGCAGAGCTCCACGACGTCACCGTCCCGACGCACCTTTCCGGCGCCCTGTTCGGCGCCGGGCAGCGCGAACTCCGGCCCGCGCCGCACCGAGCCGGCGTGGTGGGTGGTGCGCACGCCGATCACGCCCTCGGCCGGGGACCAGCACTCGACGGTCAGCAGCGGGCTGTTGAGCGTGTCACCACGGCCGCGCACGTGTTTGACGGGCGCATAGAGGGTCATCCGGTCCTCGCCGGTCCGGACGTCGGCGACCTCGGTGGCGTAGCGCGCGGTGACGCCCGGGCGCATCAGCCAGTAGCCGTCGGTGAACTTCATCGGGCGGTTTCCTCCGTCCGCGCGCGGTGCGCGGTGATCAGGCCCCGGTACCAGTGGTAGCTGTCCTTGGGCGTGCGGGTGAGGGTGTCGTAGTCGACGCGGACCAAGCCGAAGCGTTGCTCGTAGCCGCGGGCCCACTCGAAGTTGTCCAGCAGCGACCAGACGTAGTAGCCGCGCACGTCGACCCCGGCCGCGATGGCGTCGGCGACGGCGGCGAGGTGGCCGGCCAGGTAGTCGGTCCGCTCCGGGTCGTGGACGCGGCCGTCGGGGGTGATGCCGTCGGCCTCGGCGGAGCCGTTCTCGGTGATCCAGAGCGGCGGGAGCCGCGGGTAGCGGGCGTGGAGCCCGGTGAGCAGTTCGGTGAACGCGGACGGGACGACGGGCCAGCCCATGGTGGTGAGCCGGGTGCCGTACGGGTTCGGTTCGGTGACGCCGATGTCCGTGGCGGTGCGCAGTTCGGGGTCGGCCTCGTGGTGCGGGGCGGCCGCGACGGTGACCGGCCGGTAGAAGTTGATGCCGACGAAGTCCAGTGGCGCGCCGATCGGTTCGAGGTCGCCGGGCCGTCGCCACGGGCCGTCCACGAGTCCTTCCCAGGTCTCGGCCTCGTGTGCGGGGTAGCGCCCGGCGAACAGCGGCTCGGTCCAGACCTCGTTGTGCAGGACCTCGGCGCGGCGCAGCGCGGCGAGGTCCCCGGGCCGGTCGGAGGCGGGGTGGAGGCGGTCGAGGTTGAGCGCGATCCCGACCTCCCGGGCTCCCGCCGCGCGGAGCGCCCGGACGGCGAGCCCGTGGCCGACGAGGAGGTGGTGGGCGGCCGCCAGTGCCCCGCGGCCCTCCCGGGCGCCGGGGGCGTGCCGGCCCTCGGCGTAGCCGACGAAGGCGGAGCAGAACGGCTCGTTGAGGGTGATCCAGCGCTCGACCCGGTCGCCGTACCTGTCGGCGGCGAGGGCCGCGTACTCGGCGAACGCCTCGGCCGTCTCCCGGACGCGCCAGCCGCCCCGGTCCTCCAGGGCCTGCGGCAGGTCCCAGTGGTAGAGGGTGGCGGCGGGCGCGATCCCGGCGGCGAGCAGTTCGTCGATCAGGCGGTCGTAGAAGTCCAGGCCCTTCGGGTTGGCCGGGCCGGTGCCGCCCGGGACGAGGCGGGGCCAGGCGATCGAGAAGCGGTAGCCGTCGACGCCGAGCTCCCGGAGCAGGGCGACGTCCTCGGGGTAGCGGTGGTAGTGGTCGCAGGCGGTGTCGCCGGTGGCGCCGCCGAGGGTGCGCCCGGGGGTGTGGCTGTAGGTGTCCCAGATGGACGGGCCGCGGCCGTCCTGGTCGTGGGCGCCCTCGATCTGGTAGGCGGCGGTGGCGGCGCCGAACCGGAATCCGGCGGGCAGGTCGGGGAAGGCCGGGACGTTCACGTTCACAGCTCCGGCCCGAGGCCGCGCGCGTGCAGCCAGGCGAGCTGGGCGGGCGGGTTGGAGCCGCAGCCTCCGCTGTGGTCGGCGAACGGCCACACCGTCATCGTGCGGTCCTCGCCCGCGTAGCGGTTGAACGCCGCGTAGACCGTCGAGGGCGGGCAGACCGGGTCCATCAGGCCGACGCTGAACAGGGCCGGGGCGGTGGCCCGCCGGGCGAAGTGGACGCCGTCGAAGTAGTCGAGGGTGGCGAGTGCGGGGTCCACCCGGTGCCTGCTGTGCCAGCGCAGGTACTTGACGATCTCGGGGTACGGCCCCTCGCCGGCGATCTGGACGGCGTGGCGGAAGTGGCACAGGAACGGGACGTCCGGCATCACCGCCGCCACGGCGTCCCCGGTGAGCCCGGCGACGGCGATGGACAGGCCGCCGCCCTGGCTGCCGCCGGTCAGCACGATCCGCTCGGTGTCGAGACCGGGCAGCTGCGCGACGGCGTCGACGGCGCGCACGCAGTCGGTGATCAGTCGCCGGTAGTAGTAGTTCTCGGGCGAGTCGATGCCCTTGGTCATGAAGCCTTCGACCCACTGGGTGCCGTCGCCCATGCCCCGGTCGGGGGTGTCGTGGCCCTGGCCCCGGCTGTCGACGACGAGCTGGGCGTAGCCCGCGGAGGGCCAGAACAGGTGCTCGGTGGGCAGCCCGCGGCCGGAGCAGTAGCCGAGGTAGGTGACGACGACGGGCAGCGGCCCGTCCACCCCGCGCGGGCGCAGCAGCCAGGCGGCCACCGGCTCGCCGTTCCAGCCGGGGAACCGCACGTCGTCGACCTCGACGGTGCGCAGGGAGTACTGCGCGGTGACGCGTTCGGCCTTGACCGCCCCGCCGTGCGAACGGGCCTCGGCGAGGGTCTGCCGCCAGAAGTCGTCGAAGTTCTCCGGGTCGGTCAACTCGGGCCGGTACCGGACGAGTTCGTCGAGTCCGAAGTCGGTGAGGGGCATGGGGGAATCCTCCGGGTGATGCGATGACGAGCCAGCGTGGTGGGGCGTGAGCAGCGACATGGGAGCCGCCTCCGGGCGGCGGTGGGAGAGGTGCGGAGCGGAAGCGTGCCGGACGGGCCTCGCCGCTTCGGGTCCTGGACGGAGATAGTGGGGGGGGCCCCCCCCCCCCCGGGGGGGGGGCGGGGGGGTGGGGGGGGGGGTGTTCGACGGCCCCGGGGCATCGGAACACCGCGAGACACCCAAAGCGAGTGTCTGGGAGGTAGACAAAC
>NZ_JBHWGD010000008.1:11109-75658 GCF_042733235.1 Kitasatospora sp. NPDC059722 | reverse complement strand
GGGGCCCGCCGGGCCCCGCCCTCTGCGGCACGCGCCGGGAGTCCGGGGGCGCCCCCCCCCCCCGGGGGGGGGCCCCCCCGGTCTGTGGGGCGGGAGGTGTCAGCCGGCCGCGGCGAAGCGGAACGCGGCGAGCCGGAAGTCGCCGTGCAGGGTCAGGATCACGTCCTGCACGCCGTCGAGCGGGGCGGCGAGTTCGACGGTGACCGTCGTCCAGGCGTAGCGGTCGCCGGTGACGGGCACGTCGATCCCGGCCAGCAGGTGCCCGCCGGCCCGGACCTCCAGCCGGGCAGCGCCGTCCTCGCCGTGCTCGCGGGCGGTCTCGGCCTCGATCCGGACGGCCCCCGTCACGTCGCAGGCGCGGAACAGGAGCGCCGCGGGCTGCCCGGGGGCGGTGGGGGTGACGGCGTCGCCGTCGGCGCGGGTGGCGTCGACGATGGTGACGTCCGTGTGGTCGTCGAAGTCGACGGCCCGGACGGTCCGTTCGACGACGGCGCGGGGGGCGGGCGCCGTCCCGGTCACGGTGAGCGGCGTGACGAGGACCGGGTGCTCGGCCGAGCGCGCCACGACGACCTCGTAGTCGCCGGGGTCGACGGCGAAGGCGCCCGTGGCGACGTCCCAGTGGGCGAACCGCTCGGCCGGCAGGCGGAAGGTCAGCTCGCGGCTTTCCCCCGGCTCCAGGCGGACCTTGCGGAAGTCGGCGAGGCGCACCCGGGGCGCCTCGTAGCGGGCGTCCAGGGCCCGGACGTAGACCTGGACCACGTCGCCGCCGGAGCGCCGGCCGCGGTTCTCCAGGGTGACCGTGAGGTCGACCTCGCCGTCCGGGCCGATCGACGGCTGCGACAGGCGCGGGTCGCGGTAGGCGATGTCGGTGTAGGACAGCCCGTGGCCGAAGGGGTAGAGGGTGGCGCCCTGGTGGTACTGGTAGGTCCACCCGGCCTTGATGATGTCGTAGTCGAGCGGGGCGGGCAGCGGGTCGTCGCCGCGGTACCAGGTCTGCGGCAGGCGGCCGGCGGGCTCGGCCTCGCCGAGCAGCACCGCGGTCAGCGCGTGGCCTGTTTCCTGCCCGCCGTGGGAGGTCCACACCACGGCGGGCAGGTGCTCGTCGGCCCAGTCGGCGGCGAACGGGTAGCTGCTCATCAGCACCAGTGCCGTCTCCGGGCGGGCTTCGGCGACGACGCGCAGCAGCACCTCCTGGCCCTCGGGCAGGTCGATGTCGGCACGGTCCTCCGTCTCGCGGCCGTTGACCATCGGGTGGTTGCCGAGGACGACGAGCGCCGCGTCGGCCGCCGCGGCGGCTTCGCGTGCCTCGGCGAGGCCGTCGCGCAGGAGTTCCCGCCGCCAGCGCTCGGCGGTCTCCGGGGTCTCGGCGGTGACGGTCACCCGGCCGTCGGTCGGGTCGACGGCGGCGTAGCGGCCGGTGAACACGTTGTACAGCAGCACGGTGTCCTCGCCGGCCGGGCCGACCGGTTCGAGCCGGAAGGTCTCCTGGACGAACCAGGCCTTGATCACCTCCAGGTCGGCGGCGAGGGCGGCGTCCTCCTTGACGGTCAGGAAGCGGCCGGTGTCGGCGGCGCGCAGCGTGAGGGCGCCGCCGCCCCAGTCGGTGACGTCAAAGGAGGTCTTGCCGAGGAGGTCGCCGGTGGTGCGCGAGCGCAGGGCGATCCGGTCGGAGCCGTCCACGTGGACCACTTCGCCGCCGTGCGGGGCGAGGGCCGCGCCGAGGCCGGTGGCGAGGCCGACCTGGTACGGCATGGTGCCGCTGTACCAGTCCTCGAAGAGCGCGTCGGCGAGCGGGCCGATGACGGCGATCCGGGGCGTGCGGGCGGGGTCGATCGGCAGGAGGCCGTCGTTCTTGAGCAGGACGACGGATTCGGTCGCGGCCTGCCGGGCCAGCTCGCGGTGGTCGGCGCAGTCGATCACGTCGGCGCCGGTGGTGGCGTAGGGGTCGAGCTCGGGGTCGAACTCCCCGACGCGGAAGCGGAGTTCCAGCTGCCGGCGGACGGCGCGGTCCACGTCGGCCTGGTCGATCAGGCCGCGTTCCAGCGCCTCGCGCAGCCGGCCGACCACGGTCGCGCTGTCCTGGCCGTGGTCGGTGAAGCTGTCGATGCCGGCCTTGAGCGCCGCCGCGTGGGACACCGCGTGGTCCTCGAAGTAGTGCTCCGGGTCGACCAGGTTGGACGGCGCCTCGGCGTCGCTCACCACGAACAGGTCGGGGCCGGCCGGCCCGGCCCAGCGGCGCAGCTCCGTCTCGATCAGCGGACTGACGTGGCACGGGCGGCCGTTGACCAGGTTGTAGGCGGCCATGGCACCGGTCGCGACACCGGCCTGGACGACGGGCCGGAAGGCGGCGAGGTCGTACTCCTGGAGCACGCGCGGGCGCACCCCGGAGGAGGTGGTGCAGCGGTCGTCCTCGTTGTTGTAGGCGAGGAAGTGCTTGAGCACCGGGGCCGCCCGCAGGTAGGTCGGGTCGTCGCCGGCGAGGCCCCGGCAGAACGCCTCGCCGATGCGCGCGGTGTGCACCGGGTCCTCGGAGTAGCCCTCCTCGTTGCGGCCCCAGCGCGGGTCGCGCAGCAGGTTGAGCACCGGGGCCCAGGCCTGGAGGGAGTTCGGTCCGTCCTCGGCCGTGCCGATCATCGGCGGGCGGTGGTAGTGGAAGGCCCGCAGCTCGGTGGAGACCGCCTCGGCGACCCGGCGCACCAGGTCCTCGTCCCAGGTGGCGCCGAGGCCGACGGCCTGCGGGAAGACCGTCGCCACGCCCAGCCACGAGACGCCGTGCAGGCCCTCGGCGCCGGTGCGGAAGGGGCCGACCCCGAGGCGCGGCACGGCCGGCGCGTACTGGTGCAGCATCGCGAGCCGCTCGTCGGGCGTGAGCCGGCCGAGCAGGTCGTCGACACGCTTGCGCAGGGCGAGCGCGGGATTGCGGAAAGCGGGCAGGCCGGCTGCGGCTGCGGGCACGGAACTCACGTGGAATACCCCTCGGGCGGGCTGGGCTCGGTGGTCGTTCATCGAAGCGCTTCGACGCTGGCACGCTCCGGGAGCGCTGTCAACTCCCCAGGACACAAACGACTTTGCATTTGTTCAGCCTCTTGCCGAACCGGTAACGCGTCGTTAGTCTCGCCGAAACATCCAAGCGCTTCGACGCTTCGACGGAGAGGGGCCACGCCACCATGAGATCCGGGTTGAACCGTAGGAGCTTCCTGACCGGCGCCGCCGCGGTCGCGGGAGCCGCCGCGATGGCGCCCCTGCTGTCCGCCTGCAGCGGCGGCGGTTCGGGCAAGAAGGCCGGCATCAACACCAAGGAGGGCCTGAAGGCCGCCCTGCCGACCTACGCACCGAGCAGCACCACCGTCAAGCCGGACATAGCCTCCGTGCCGGGCGGCGCCGACACCGCGACCGACCCCGCCTACCTCTCCTACCCCGCGTCCCCGCCCGCCACCGTCTCCGGCGTCCCCGGCAAGGGCGGCAGCTACACGGCCGTCACGCCGCTGTGGGGCACCAACCCGCCGGTCGGCAACTCCTTCTACCAGGCGATGAACAAGGCCCTCGGGGTCGAACTGACCATCAAGCCGGCGGACGGGAACAACTACAACACCATCGTCCCGACGATGACCGCCGCCAAGCAGCTGCCGGACTGGATCTGCCTGCCGACCTGGTGGAACCCCAACTTCAACACCGGCGAACTGGCCGGCACCCAGGTCGCGGACCTGACCCCGTTCCTGTCCGGCGACAAGATCAAGAAGTACCCGAACCTGGCCGCCCTCCCCACCGGGGCCTGGCAGGTCGGGGCCTGGGGCGACAAGATCTACGGGATCCCCTCCTTCTCCACCAACTTCGCCATCGCGGGGATGGTCTACCACCGCCGGGACGTCCTCGAAGCCCGCGGCATCACTCCCGACCAGGTGAAGTCCGCCGACGACCTGATGAACCTCGGAAAGGAGCTGACCGACGCCAAGCGGGGCGTGTGGGCCTTCGACGACGTGTGGACCTACATGTACACGGCCTTCGGCGCTCCCCTGAAGTGGAAGGTCGACAACGGCAAGCTGGTCCACCTCTTCGAGACCCAGGAGTTCCTGGAGGCCCTCGACTGGCACAACCGCATGGCGACCGCCGGCTACATGCACCCCGACGCGATGGCCGGCGACGACAAGGGCACCCAGCGCTTCTACAGCGGGAAGGTGCTCATCCAGGGCGGCGGCACGGGCGGCTGGAACCTGAGCGACCACCAGTCCGGCGTCGCCGCCGAGCCGAACTACCGGCGCGGCGCGTTCAACTTCTTCGCCGCCGACGGGAAGGGCGCACCCGTGGTCTACATGGGCTCCTCCACGGGCATCATCAGCTACCTCAACGCCGACCTGAAGCCCGCCCAGATCGAGGAACTGCTCGCCGTCGCGAACTACCTCGCCGCCCCCTACGGCACCGCCGAGTACACCCTGGTCAACTTCGGCGTCGAGGGCCTCCACCACAACCGCGTCAACGGGGTGCCGACCTTCACGGAGGAGGGCAAGAAGGACGTCCAGGCGCAGACCTTCCCGTTCCTGTCCGGTCCCCCCTCGGTGATCAGCAACCCCGGCAGCGACACGGTCACCAAGGACTACGCGGCCTGGCAGGCCGCCAACGTCAAGGCCCTCACCAAACCGCTCTTCTGGGGCGTGAACTACAGCATGCCGCAGGCCATCGCCGCGGCCGAGGCCGCACAGAGCGTCAACGACACCGTCAAGGACTGCTACCGCGGCAAGAAGAAGGTCTCCGACGTCCAGGACGTCGTCGCCAGCTGGCGCTCCGGCCCCGGGGACCGCCTCAAGAAATGGATGACCGAGAACGTCCTGAACAAGTACGGCACGGGCCAGTGAGCACCGCGCGGCAGCAGCGCCCCGCCAGGCCGGCGCGACTCGACTGGCGGATCAGGCTGCGGCGGGACAAGTCCCTCCTGCTGATGACGGTCCCCGCAGTCGTCCTGCTCCTGGTGTTCAACTACGCGCCGCTGTTCGGCATCGTCACCGCCTTCCAGGAGTACGACCCGCTGGTCGGGGTCCGGAACAGCCAGTGGGTCGGGTTCGACCAGTTCCAGCAGTTGTTCGGCGACCCGGCCTTCTGGGCCTCGATGAAGAACACGCTGTACCTCAGCTTCGTCCAGCTGATCCTCTTCTTCCCGATCCCCATCGCCCTGGCCCTGCTGCTCAACTCGGTGATCAGCGAGCGGATCCGCAACTTCTTCCAGTCCGTGGTCTACCTGCCGCACTTCTTCTCCTGGGTGCTGGCGGTCACGATCTTCCAGCAGATGCTCGGCGGCGCCGGCGTGCTCAACCAGTTCCTGCGCCAGCACGACATCGGCACCTGGGACATCATGACCAACCCGCACACCTTCGCGCTGCTGGTCACCTCCCAGGCGATCTGGAAGGAGGCGGGCTGGGGGATCATCGTCTTCCTCGCGGCGCTGAGCGCGATCAACAGCGAGCTGTACGAGGCCGCGGCCGCCGACGGCGCCGGGCGGCTGCGGCGGATGTGGCACATCACGCTGCCGGGCCTGCGCGGGGTGATCGTGCTCATGCTGGTCCTGCGGCTCGGCAACGCCCTGTCCGTCGGGTTCGAGCAGTTCCTGATCCAGCGCGACGCCGTCGGCCACGACGCCGCGGACGTGCTGGACACCTTCTCCTTCTACTACGGCATCGCCACCGGCGGCTACAGCTACGGCGCGGCGGCCGGGCTCTTCAAGAGCGTGGTCTCGCTGCTGCTCATCTGGGGTGCCAACAAGCTGGCGCACGCCTTCGGCGAGGACGGGCTGTACCGCAAATGACGAACGCACTCACCACCATGGGTTCGCGGGGCGAGAAGCGCCGCACCGCGGCAGCAGCCGCCCGGCGCCGGGCCCGCTCGGCCCGCCCGCCGTGGGACGAGCCGCCGACCACGGTCGGCCAGGCCGCCAAGGGCCTCACGCTCGGCGGGATGCTCGCCGTCATCCTGGTCCCGCTCTGGATCATCGTGCTGACCAGCTTCTCCACCCCCGGGGCCGTCAACCGGGCCGGCGGACTGGTGATCTGGCCGGACGGCCTGACCACCGAGACGTACCGCCAGATGCTCGGCGACCCGACGGTCGTCACCGCCCTGATGGTGAGCCTCGGCATCACGGTGGTCGGCACCGCGGTGTCCATGGCCGTCTCGATCCTGTGCGCCTACGGCCTCTCCCGGCCCCGCTCGCTCGGCCACCGCTTCGTCCTGATGCTGCTGATCATCACGATGTTCGTCGGCGGCGGCCTGATCCCGAGCTTCCTGGTGGTCACCGGACTCGGCGGCTACGACCAGTGGTGGGCGCTGATCCTGCCGAGCGCGGTCTCCGTGTTCAACATCCTGGTGCTGCGGGCCTTCTACCAGGAGACCTCCGGCGAACTCATCGACGCGGCCCGGATGGACGGCGCCGGGGACTGGCGCATCCTGTGGTCCGTCGTCCTGCCCACCTCACGTGCCGTCACCGCCGTCACCGCGCTCTTCTACGCCGTGGGCTACTGGAACTCGTTCTTCAACGTCATGCTCTACATGCCGACCGACAGTCAGAAGTGGCCCCTCCAATACGTGTTGCTCACCTACGTCAACCGGGGCATCGGCATCCCGGGCTCCGTCAACGCCGGCTTCGGGAGCACCCACGCGCAGACCGCACCGCTGTCCCTGCAGATGGCGGTCGTCGTCCTCACCCTGGTACCACTGGTGATCGTGTACCCGTTCGTGCAGAAGCACCTGCGCACCGGTGTCCTCACCGGAGCGATCAAGGGCTGAGCCGTCCGCACCGGTCCGGCGCGCCCCGCCGGACCGGAAACGGACCGGAAACGGACCGGGAACGCGCCCCTACCGGAACCGACACGAAGGAAGCAGAGCGATGGTGACACTCGCCGATGTGGCCAGGCACGCCGGCGTCTCGTCCAGCACGGTCAGCTACGCCCTCAGCGGCAAGCGGCCGATCTCCGACGAGACCCGGACCCGCGTCGAACGGGCCATCACGGACCTCGGCTACCACCCCAACGCGGGTGCCCGGGCCCTGGCCGGCAAGCGCTCGCACATCATCGCCCTGGTGGTGCCGCTCCGCCCCGAGGTGCACGTGCCCACGATGATGGAGATCGCCATCGCGGTCACCGTGGCGGCCCGCGAACACGGCTACGACGTCCTGCTGCTCACCAACGACGAAGGGCCCGAAGGGGTCCGCCGGGTCGCCGCCACCGGGCTCGCCGACGGGGTCATCCTCATGGACGTCCGGCTCGACGACGACCGGATCCCGGTCCTGCGGGCCGAGGAGATCCCGGCCGCCCTCATCGGCCTGCCCGACGACCCGGCCGGACTCTCCTGCGTCGACCACGACTTCGCCACCGCCGGCGCCCTGTGCGCCGACCACCTCGCCGACCTCGGCCACCGCGACATCGCCTTCATCGGCTACAGCAGCGGCGTCTACCGGCGGCACGCCGGGTACGCCGAGCGCACCCTGAACGGCTTCCGCGCCCGTGCCGAACGGCGCGGCCTGCGCTTCCTCCACCGGCCCTGCGAAGGCACCTACGAGAGCACCGCGGGCACCTTGGCCCGCATCCTCGCGGACCGCCCGGACACCACCGGGTTCGTCGTGCAGAACGAGGCCGCGATCGGCCCGCTGCTCAGCCTGCTGCGCGCCAGCGGGCGGACCGTGCCCGAGGACGCCTCCGTCATCGCCATCTGCCCCGACGCGCTGGCCGAGCAGCACGCACCCCGGCTCACCTCCGTGACCAGTCCGAAGAAGGACCTCGGGCAGGTCGCCGTCGAACAGGTCATGGCGAGGATCACCGCGTCCGCCGCGGGCGACGAGGCGAAGGACCAACTCCTCCTGATGCCGCCGGAACTGGTGGTCCGCGAAAGCACCGCGCCGGCTCCGCACCGCAGTTGACCCCCCTACCGAAGGAAACATCTCCCCATGGACATCCGCCGGCTCACCGACCGCCTCGGCGGCCTCGCCTTCGGCGGGGACTACAGCCCCGAGCAGTGGGACGCCGAGGTGTGGAAGCAGGACAACGAGCTGATGCGCCACGCGCGCGTCAACCTCGCCACCGTCGGTGTCTTCTCCTGGGCCCTGATGGAGCCCGAAGAGGGCCGCTACGACTTCGGCTGGCTCGACGGCCACCTCGACCGGCTGCACGCGGCCGGCGTCGCCGTCGACCTGGCCACCCCCACCGCCGGGCCGCCGCCGTGGTTCAGCCTGGCCCACCCGGACGCCCTGCCCGTCGGCCCCGACGGCACCCGGCTGACCCACGGCAGCCGCGACACCTACTGCGTCGCCGCCCCCGCCTACCGCCGGGCCGCCCGCCGCATCGCCGACGCCCTCGCCGAACGCTACGGCGACCACCCGGCCCTCGCCCTGTGGCACGTGCACAACGAGTACGTGTCCCTGTGCCACTGCGACCACGCCGGCGCCGCGTTCCGGGTCTGGCTGCGCGCCCGCCACGGCTCCCTCGACGCCCTCAACGAGGCCTGGGGGACGGCCTTCTGGAGCCAGCGCTACACCTCGTGGGAGCAGATCCTGCCGCCCCGCCAGAGCCAGTGGCACCGCAACCCCGGCCAGGCCCTGGACTACAGCCGCTTCTGGTCCGACGAGGCCCTCGCCGCCTACCGCGAGCAGCGCGACGCGATCCGCGCCCACAGCGACCGGCCGGTGACGACCAATCTCATGCTGCCCAGGTACCAGAACCTCGACCTGTGGGCGTTCGGCCGCGAGGTCGACCTGGTCTCCGTCAACCACTACCCCACCGGGCCCGGCGTCGAGGCCGCCGCCCACGCCGCCTTCGACGCCGACCGGGCCCGCTCCCTCGCCGGCGGCGCCCCCTGGCTGCTGATGGAATCGGGCACCAACACCGTCTACGCCGGCGACCGCGTCCTCCCCAAGGAGCCGGGCGACATCCTGCGCAACTCGCTCGCCCACGTCGCCCGCGGCTCGGAGGGCGCACTGTTCTTCCAGTGGCGCCAGTCCCGGGCCGGCGCCGAGCAGTGGCACTCCTCGATGGTCCCGCACGCCGGGCCCGACAGCCGCACGTTCCGCGAGGTGACGGCGCTCGGCGAGCACCTCGCCCGGCTCGGCGAGCTCGCCGGCTCCACCGTCCGGGCCGAGGTCGCCGTGCTGCACGACTCCGACGCCTGGTGGGCGATGCAGGTCGACGGACTCCCGTCCGGCGAGCTCGAGTACTACCCCGCGCTGCGCCGCGCCCACCGGGCGCTGTGGGACGCCGGACTGACGGTCGACTTCGCCCACCCCGAGCACGACCTGAGCCGCTACCGGGTCGTCCTCGCCCCGGCCCTGGTCCTGCTCACCGACGCGGGCGCCGAGAACCTGCGCCGGTACGTCGCCGACGGCGGCACCCTGCTCCTCCAGCACTTCGGCGCCGCCGTCGACGAGCACCTGCACGCCCGGCTCGGCGGCTACCCGGCCGCACCGCTGCGCGAGGCGCTGGGCATCCGGGTCGAGGAGCACCGCCCGCTGGCGCAGGGCGAGGAGCTCGCGCTCTCCGACGGCTCGACGGGCTCCTCCTGGAGCGAGTCCCTGCGCACCGAGGGCGCCGAGGCCGTCGCCGCCTACACCCACGGCATGCTGACCGGCAGCCCGGCGCTCACCCGGCACACCTTCGGATCCGGCCACGGCTGGTACCTCTCCACCCGCCTCGACGACGCCGGCTACGCCACCCTGGTGGGGCGGCTGCTCACGGAGGCGGGCGTCACCCCGGACCTGCCCGGCCTGCCGGCCGGCGTCGAGGTCGTCACCCGCCACGCGCCGGACGGCCGGAGCTGGCACCTGCTGCTCAACCACAGCGCCGAGGCCGTACCGCTCCCCCAGCCGGCCCACGACCTGCTCACGGGTGCCACCCTGAGCCGGGTGCCCGCCGGCGGCTGCGCGGTCCTGCGCGCGTTGTGAGCGCTCACTTCACGCAGTTGTGAGCGCTCACTACATTGTGAGCGCTCACCCTCCCCCTCCCTCCGCACGACCGAGGAAGGCCACCTGCTCGGCACCGACGTCCGCACCGAGGTGCTCTACCCGGCCTCCAGCCGGGCCACCGCCGCCTGGCACCCGGACCGGGCCGAACTCACCGTGACCCTGCCGACGGCACCGTCCGCCGTCCTGCTGCGCCTCACCAGGAGGGCCGCCGAAGGGAGTTGACCATGCACCGGGCGACCGCGCGCTCCCCACCGCGCCGGTCCGCATCCGTACGGAACACGCTTCGCGTCCGGGCCCGATCACACGCAGCCGCGCCGGGCCCGCCGTCCAGATCGCGGGAGTTCGATCCCCCACCCGAACACCACGTACCCCCACCACCCTGGAGGGACGCATGAACTGGTCAGCACAAACATGTCGTGATCGCGTCATCGCCGCCGCCGCGGCCCTGTCGCTCGCGGTCACCGGCGCGATCGCCGCCGTCGCGCCGCCCGCCCACGCCGCGAGCTCCGTGTCGGTGTCCGTCGACGCCGCCCTGCAGCTCGCCACCATCCCCGCCACCGGCGTCGGCATCAACACCGCCGTCTTCGACGCCGCCATGAACGACTCCGCCACCCCCAGCCTGCTCCGCACCGCCGGCATGGGCGCCGTCCGCTACCCCGGCGGCAGCCACTCCGACGTCTACCACTGGCAGACCGGCACCGCCTCGGGCGGCGCGTACGTCGCCCCGAACACCGGCTTCGACGCCTTCATGGGCACCATGCACGCCGCCGGAACGCAGCCGATCATCACCGTGAACTACGGCTCCGGCACGCCCCAGGAGGCCGCCGACTGGGTCAAGTACGCCAACGTCACCAAGGGCTACGGCATCACGTACTGGGAGGTCGGCAACGAGGTCTACGGCAACGGGGAGTACAGCAACGGCAGCGGCTGGGAGTACGACACCCACAGCAGCAAGAGCGCCACGACCTACGCGACCAACCTGGTCCAGTACGTCTCGGCGATGAAGGCGGCCGACCCGAACATCAAGATCGGCGCCGTGCTCACCACCCCCGGCGGCTGGCCGGACGGCGTCGTCGGCCCGGGCGACAGCATGGACTGGAACCACACGGTCCTGTCGATCGCCGGCTCCAAGGTCGACTTCGTGATCGTTCACACCTACCCCGGCGGAGCCAGCCCGGCCGACCTGCTCACCAAGCCGCAGGCCCTGATCCCGAACATCGCCGGCACCGTGCGCTCGCTGATCAACCAGTACGCCGGGACCAACGCCCCCAACGTCGGCATCGCGGTGACCGAGGCGAACACCACCACCTACCGGGACACCTCCCCGAACGGGCTGTTCGCGCCGGACACGTACCTCACCTGGATGGAGAACGGCGCGTTCAACGTCGACTGGTGGGCCCTCCACAACGGCGTCGACTGCACCGACCTGAGCCAGGTCGAGGGCGCCACCGAGTACAACGACTACGGCATGGTCTCCAGCGGCGCGAGCTGCGAGCCGCCCCTCAACACCCCCTTCCCCGCCTACTACGGCACCCAGATGATCAGCAGGCTCGGAGCGCCCGGCGACACCCTGGTCAAGGCCGCCGGCTCGTCCTCGCTGCTCTCCGCGCACGCCGTGCGCCGCGCCAACGGCGACGTGGCCGTCATGCTGATCAACAAGGACCCGAACAACGCGGCCACCGTGAACCTCTCGTACACCGGGTTCACCGCCTCCTCCGACACCCCGACCGTCTACTCCTACCTCAAGAACGGCAACTCGATCGGCACGGCGCAGAGCGGCAGCCCGACCAGCCAGACCGTTCCCGCCTACGGCATCACGGTCGTCCAGATGCACCCGACCAGCGCGAGCTGCCGGGTCGTCTACAACAGGAACGAGTGGCCGGGCGGCGTGATCGGCACCGTCACCGTCGTCAACAACGGGCTCGGCCAGGTCAACGGCTGGGACCTCGGCTTCAACTTCGCCGGCGACACGGCGATCACCAGCAGCTGGAACGCCTCGGTGAAGCAGAGCGGCCCCAGCGTCAACGCCGGGAACGCCTCCTTCAACGCCGCCATCCCGCAGGGCGGAAGCGCCCAGTGGGGCTTCAAGGCCACCTGGTCCGGCAGCGACGCTAACCCGACCGCCTTCTGGCTCAACGGCGCGACCTGCGCCATCGGCTAGCCCCGAACCGGTGGCGCCCCGGCCCCGACTTTCTCTAGGGCCCAGGGCCCGGGGCGACACCCCCTCCCCCGAGCGTGAACCACCTCCTCACGAATCAGGAACCGACCACGTGCCAGACCAGCCCCAGCCCACCGGCACCGCGTCCAACCCGGTGATCCCCGGCTTCCACCCCGACCCCAGCGTCTGCCGCGTGGGCGACGACTACTACCTCGTCTGCTCCAGCTTCGAGTACTTCCCCGGCATCCCCGTCTTCCACAGCCGCGACCTGGTGAACTGGGCCCAGATCGGCAACGCCCTGGACCGGCCGAGCCAGCTGCACCTGGCGCCCGAGGTGCCGTCCTCGGCCGGGATCTACGCGCCGACCCTGCGCCACCACGACGGCCGCTTCTGGCTCATCGTCACCATCGTCGGCGGCGGCGGCAACGTGATCGTCACCGCCACCGACCCGGCCGGCCCGTGGTCCGACCCGGTCCCGGCGCCCGGGGTGCCCGGCATCGACCCGGACCTCGCCTGGGACGAGGACGGCACCTGCTGGTGCACCGTCGCCGGCGTCTCCCAGGTGCGGCTCGACCCGACGACCGGCGAGACCTTCGGCGAGCCGCGGCGGATCTGGTCCGGCACCGGCGGCAAGGCCCCCGAGGCGCCGCACCTCTACCGGATCGGCGCGTACTGGTACCTGCTCATCGCCGAGGGCGGCACCGAACGCGGCCACGGTGTGTCGATCGCCCGCGGCTCCACGCCCACCGGCCCGTTCGAGCCGTGCCCGGACAACCCGGTCCTCACGCACCGCAGCACCGACCGGCCGATCCAGAACACCGGCCACGCGGACCTGGTCCAGGCCCCCGACGGCTCCTGGTGGATGGTGCTGCTCGGCGTCCGGCCGCGTGGCGGCACCCCCGGCTGGCACGTGCTCGGCCGGGAGACCTTCCTCGCTCCGGTCGAGTGGGTGGACGGCTGGCCGGTCGTCGGCCCGCTCACCACCGAACTCCCCGCCCCCGGCTGGCCGCTGTACCCCGCTGCCGCCGTACCGTCCCGGGACGACTTCGAGCAGGCCGAACTGCACCCCCAGTGGATCTCCGTACGCGAGCGCCCGGAGCAGCTCTGCTCCACGAAGGAACGATCCGGCTGGCTGACCCTCCGGGCCGCCGGCGCCTCCCTCGACGAGAACGACGCGGTGTTCGTCGGCCGCCGCCAGCAGCACCTCGTCTGCCGGGCCCGCACCCTGATCGACCCGGCCGACGGCCGCGGCGGCCTGGCCGTCCGGCTGGACGAGGAGCACCACTACGAGATCGAGGCGGCCGACGGCCGGGTGACCGTGATCGCCCGGATCGGCTCCGTGCGCGCCGAGGTCGCCTCCCGCCCGGTGCCGGCCGGCCCGGTGGTGCTCGGCGTCGACATCGACCCGCTGACCCCGCGCGACGCGCGCGGCGGTCCGGACGCCCTCTCCTTCGGCATCGAGGACGCGGACGGCACCTTCACCGCGCTCGCCACCCTCGAAGGCCGGTACCTGTCCACCGAGGTGGCCGGCGGCTTCACCGGCCGGGTCATCGGCATGTACGCCGCGGCGGGCACCGTCCACTTCGACCGGTTCGACTACGAGCCCCAACCGTCGTCATGACCGGCCGTCAGCACCACCACACCACCCCCACCACTCACGAGAGAGATCACGCCATGAACGTCTCCCAGCGCAGCGCCCGGCCGCACGGCCGCCGCCTCGGCCGGTCGGCCGCCCTCCTGGTGGCTCTGCTCACCACGACCAGCGTGGCCGGCGGCACCGCCTTCGCCGAACAGGACCACCAGGGTGACCAGTCGGCATCGCTCTTCCGGCTGGCCCCCCGGGACCCGATGGCCGCCGTGGCCGCCATGCAGCCCAGCTGGAACCTGGGCAACACCCTGGACGCCATCCCCGACGAGACCTCCTGGGGCAACCCGCTCACCACCAAGGCCCTCTTCGACCACCTGCGGTCCCAGGGCTTCCGCAGCGTCCGGATCCCGGTCACCTGGTACACCCACCAGTCCGCCACCGCCCCCTACACCATCGACGCGACCTACCTGGCCCGGGTGAAGCAGGTGATCGACCTCGCGCTCGCAGACGGCCTCTACGTCGAGATGAACGTCCACCACGACTCGTGGAAGTGGATCGCCGACATCTCCACCGACCACGACAACGTGATGGCCCGGTTCAACTCGACCTGGCAGCAGATCGCCGCCGCGTTCAAGGACGAGCCGCGCAAGCTGCTCATGGAGAGCGTCAACGAGCCGCAGTTCAACAACGCGACCGACGCCCAGAAGACCACGTACATGAACGAGCTCAACACCTCGTTCGTCACCATCGTGCGCAACTCGGGCGGCGGCAACAAGGACCGTCTGCTCGTCCTGCCCACCCAGGGCTGCACCCCGTCCCAGCCCCTGATGGACGACCTGAACGCGGAGATCGCCTCCCTGCACGACCGCAACCTGGTCGCCACCGTGCACTACTACGGCTACTACCCGTTCAGCGTGAACATCGCGGGCGGCACCAGCTTCGACGCGAAGACCCAGAAGATGCAGGCCGACACCTTCGCCCTGATGCACAGCGAGTTCGTCGGCAAGGGCATACCGGTCTACCTGGGCGAGTACGGACTGCTCAGCGAGCCCAACTCCAACACCGTCGAGCAGGGCGAACTGCTGAAGTACTACGAGGACGTCAACTACCAGGCCCGGCTCAACGGTGTCACCAGCGCCCTCTGGGACGACGGCAACTACCTCGACCGCACCGCCCTTAAGTGGCGCGAGCCCGACCTGATGGCCCTGGTCAAGACGTCCTGGGCCACCCGCTCGGGCACGGCCTCCACCGACAACGTCTTCGTGCCGAAGTCCGGCCCGATCGCGGCGCAGACCATCACGCTCAACCGCAACGGCCAGTGGTTCGCCGGACTGTGGCAGGGCGACATGCCGCTGATCCCCTACCTCGACTACACCCTGAACGGCGACCGGCTGACGCTGACCTCCGACGCGCTCACCCGGCTGGCCGGCGACCGCGCCTACGGCGTCAACTCGACCCTCCAGGTCCAGTACTCGCAGGGCGAGCCCTGGCAGCTCCACGTGATCTCCTTCGACAAGCCGGTGGTGTCCGCCGCGACCGGGACCAGCACCGCGCTCACCATCCCCACCCGGTTCAACGGTGACCAACTCGCGACCATGGAGGCCAAGTACGCCGACGGCACCAACGCCGGCTCGTCGAGCTGGACCGCGTTCCAGGCGTTCAACACGGCCTTCGCGCCGGACTACGCGGGCAACGCCCTGGTCCTCAAGCCGGACTTCCTCAACGCGCTCAAGGACGGCACGCCGGCGACGCTCACCTTCCACTTCTGGAGCGGCGCCACCGTCGGCTACCAGGTGACCAGGTCCGGCACCACGGTGACGGGCACCGCCTCCTGACCCCGGTCCCTCCCGCCCCGGCTGCCGCCTCCCGCCGGCCGGGGCCTCTTCACGTTTCCGAGGTGCACCCATGTTCCCGCTGCCCCCGCGCGTGCTGTTCGGCGCCGCCTACTACCACGAGTACCAGCCGTACGAACGGCTCAAGGAAGACCTCGACCTGATGGCCGGGGCGAAGTTCACCGTCATCCGGGTCGGCGAGTCCGTCTGGTCGACCTGGGAGCCGGAGAACGGCCGGTTCGAGCTCGACTGGCTGACCCCCGTCCTCGACGGCGCCCACGAACGCGGCATCGCGGTCGTCCTCGGCACCCCCACCTACGCCGTGCCGCCGTGGCTGGCCCGGCAGTACCCCGAGATCGCCGGCGACCGGGCGACGGGGCAGCGCATGGGCTGGGGCGCCCGCCAGGAGGCCGACTTCTCCCACCCCGCCTTCCGCTACCACGCCGAACGCGTCACCCGGGCGATCCTCGACCGCCACGCCGCGCACCCCGCCGTCATCGGCTTCCAGGCCGACAACGAACCCGGTCTCCGGCTGCCCCACAACCACGGCGTCTTCCAGCGGTTCGTCGACCACCTGCGCCACACCTACGGCGACGTGGAGACCCTCAACCGGGAGTGGGGCCTGGTCTACTGGTCGCACCGGCTCTCCACCTGGGCCGACCTGTGGCACCCCGACGACAACCAGCAGCCGCAGTACGACGTCGCCTGGCGGGCGTTCCAGGCCCGCCAGACCACCGAGTTCATCGCCTGGCAGGCCGCGATCACCCGCGAGTACGCCCGCCCCGACCAGTTCGTCACCACCTGCCTCGCCTACAACCACCCCGCGATGGAGGACGACGAGATCACCGACGCCCTGGACGTCACCGCGGGGAACCCGTACTACGACATGCAGGACGCCCTCGCACTGCCCGACACCACGCCCGACGACCACGAGCAGTGGTGGAAGACCACCGGCGTGTGGGCCCTGTACCAGAGCGCCGACCGGATCTTCTCCTCGCGCCAGGAACCGTTCCTCGTCACCGAGACCAACGCCCAGGCCATCAGCGGCACTTCGGAGAACCGGCCGGCCTTCGACGGCCAGTGGCGCCAGGCCGCCTGGGCACTCGTCTCCCGCGGTGCGCGGATGATCGAGTACTGGCACTGGCACACCCTGCACTTCGGCGCCGAGACGTACTGGGGCGGGATCCTGCCGCACAGCGGCAAGCCCGGCCGGGTCTACGCCGAACTCGCCCGGCTCGGAGCCGAGTTCGAGACCGCGGGGCCGCTGGTCGCCGGGATCGAGCCCGATGCCGACATCGCGATGGTCTACTCGATGCCCAGCAAATGGCTCATGCAGAAGTACCCGCCGCTGGCGCGGACGAACGGCGATCCGGATCCGGCCTCCTACCACCGCATCTTCGACCCCTTCTACCGCGGCGCGTTCGAGGCCGGCCGCCAGGTGCGGATCCTGCACGCCCGACAGCTCCACGACGGCCTCGCACCCGCCGAGGCCGCGCGACGCCACCCCGTGCTGGTCGTCCCCGGGCTCTACCTCGCCGAGGACTCCCTGCTCGACCGGCTCGCCGCCTACGCCGAGGCCGGCGGCCACCTCGTCCTCGGCCCCCGCACCGGCTACGCCGACCACGAGGCCCGGGCCCGCCACGAGACCGCCCCGCCGCGCCTCGCGGCCGCCGCCGGCGTCCGGTACGACGAATTCAGCAACCTGACCTCGGACCTCCCGCTGCGCACCGCCCCGGGCAGTCCGCTGGAGCTACCGGCGGGCGCCACCGCCACCCGCTGGGTGGAGGGCCTCACGGCCACCGACGCCACGGTGCTGGCCGGCTACGAGCACCCCCACTTCGGCCGCTGGCCCGCCGTCACCACCCGCCGCCACGGCGAGGGCCGGGTCACCTGCGTGGGCACCGTGCCCGGCCGCGACCTCGCCCGGGAGCTGGCCGCCTGGCTGGCTCCGGTTCCCGCGAGCGGCTGGCGGGACCTGCCGGCCTCCGTCACCGCGACGACCGGAACCTCCCCGGACGGACGCCGCGTCCACGTGGTCCACAACTGGAGCTGGCAGCCCGCCGACGTCCGGGCGCCCGTCGAGCTGACCGACGTCCTGGACGGCACCGCGGTGGCGTCCGGAGGGTCGGTCTCCCTGAACGCCTGGGACGTGCGGGTGTTCGTCGCCCGCTGACAAAGGGGCGGTGGGCTCCGCCGAGCCCACCGCCCCCGTTCACCACCCGCCCGGGTGCTCCCGCTCGGGTACTCCCACTCGGACCCTCCTGCCCGGGCCCTCCTACTCGGACAGGAAGCGGTAGACCGTCATCGAGCCGTACTCCTCCCCCGGGCGCAGCACGGTGGACGGGTACTCGGGCCGGTTGGGTGAGTCCGGGAAGTGCTGCGTCTCCAGCGCGATGCCCGCGTAGGCGGGGTACGGGCGGCCGGAGCGGCCGGTCAGCGAGCCGTCGAAGTGGTTCCCGGTGTAGACCTGGAGCCCCGGCTCCATCGTGAAGCACTCGACCCGCCGACCGCTGGCCGGGTGGCTCAGCACGGCGGCCTTCCTGAAGCCCCTCCCGCCGAGCACCCAGGTGTGGTCGAAGCCCTGGCCGGCCCGACGGATCTGCGGGTGTCCGTCGGCGACGCGGTCCGCGGTCGTCCGGGACTCGCGCAGGTCGAACGGCGTGCCGGCGACGGGCAGGACGGGCCCCAGCGGGATCAGTTCCCCGTCCACCGGGAGGTACCCGGCGGCCTCGACCTGGAGCAGGTGGTCGAGCACCGTTCCGCAGCCCTCGCCGGCCAGGTTGAAGTACGCGTGGTTCGTGAGGTTGACGACCGTCGGCGCGTCCGCGGCGGCGCGGTAGACGATGAAGAGGTCACCGGCCGGGTCGAGGAGGTACATCACCTCGGCGGTGAGGGCGCCCGGGAACCCCTGGTCGCCGTCAGGGCTGTGCAGCCGCAGCCGGACCCCGGCCCGACGGCCCTCCCGGACCGCCACGCCGTCCCAGAGCCGTGTGGCGAAGCCGTCCGGCCCGCCGTGCAGGGCGTGGCCGTCGTCCTGGACCGCCAGCCGGTGCCTCGTACCGTCGAGGGGCAGGACCCCGCCCGCGATCCGGTTGGCGTAGCGGCCGACCGTCGCTCCGAAGTACGCGGCCTCCCCGAGCAGGTCCTCGACGTCCTCGCAGCCGAGGACGACGTTGCACCGCCGCCCGTCCCGGTCCGGCGCGTGCACGGCCTGGAGGCGGGCACCCAGGCTCAGCACCTCCACCGTCACGCCCTCGGGCGCCCCGAAGGTCCATCGGGTGATCCGCCGACCGTCCGGCAGTGCCGCGGCGGGCTCCTGGGTCACCGTCACTTCGCCGTGGGATATGAGGGCGTCTCTCGGCACGGGTCCTACTCCATTGCGTTCGGTGCGGTGCGGGGACGGCGACGCCCGCCGTGCGGGCGGGCGTCGTCGGCGGGGCCGCCGGGCGGCGGGGAGTCGGCGGGTCAGAACCCCTGGGCCAGGCGGTGGTAGGCCTGGTTCCAGCGGAGCTCCTTCGTGAACCGGCGGATGGACGTGTCCTCGTCGATCATCAGGAGCTCCACGCCGAGCATCTCGGCCAGGTCCTCCAGTTCCTCGGTGCCGAGCGCGCCGGAGAGCACGGTGTGGTGCGGCGCACCGGCCGTCAGCCACGCCTCGGCGGAGGTGTGGAGGTCCGGACGCGGCTTCCAGACGGCGCGGGCCACGGGCAGGTTGGGCAGCGGCGCCGGCGGCTCGACGACGTCGACGTCGTTCGCGACCAGCCGGAAGCGGTCGCCCAGGTCGGCGAGGCCGACCACGACCGCGGGGCCGGGCTCGGCGTCGAAGACCAGGCGGACCGGGTCCTCGCGACCGCCGATGCCGAGCGGGTGGATCTCGCAGGAGGGGGTGGTGGCCGCGATGCTCGGGCAGACCTCCAGCATGTGCGCGCCGAGGATCAGCTCGTGGCCGGGTTCCAGGTGGTAGGTGTAGTCCTCCATGAAGGAGGTGCCGCCGGCCAGGCCGGTGGCGGTCACCTTGAGGGTGCGCAGCAGCGTCGAGGTCTTCCAGTCGCCCTCGCCGCCGAAGCCGTAGCCGTCGGCCATCAGCCGCTGCACGGCCAGTCCGGGCAACTGCCGCAGCCCGCCGAGGTCCTCGAAATTGGTGGTGAAGGCCTTGAAGCCGCCTTCTTCCAGGAAGCCCCGCAGGCCGAGCTCGATCCGCGCCGCGTAGCGCAGCGACTCGTGGCGCTCCCCGCCGACCCGCAGCTCGGCCGCGAGGTGGTAGCTGTCCTCGTACTCCTTGACGAGTTCGGTGACCTCGGCGTCGGCCGTGGCGTCCACCGCCGCGACCAGGTCGTTGACGCCGTAGGTGTTGACGGAGACGCCGAAGCGGAGCTGGGCCTCGACCTTGTCGCCCTCGGTCACGGCGACGTCGCGCATGTTGTCGCCGAAGCGGGCGAGCTTCAGGCCGCGCAGTTCGGCGCGGCCGGCGGCGGCGCGGGCCCAGGAGGCGATCCGGGCGGTCACGGCGGGGTCGGTGGCGTGTCCGGCGACGGTCTTGCGGGCGACGCCGAGGCGCGACTGGATGTAGCCGAACTCTCGGTCGCCGTGGGCGGCCTGGTTCAGGTTCATGAAGTCCATGTCGATGGACTGCCAGGGCAGTTCGACGTTCGCCTGGGTGTGCAGGTGGAGCAGCGGCTTCTGCAGGGCGTCCAGGCCGGCGATCCACATCTTCGCCGGGGAGAACGTGTGCATCCAGGCGATCAGGCCGATGCACCGGTCCTCGGCGTTGGCCTCCAGGCAGATGCGGCGGATGGCGGCGGCATCGGTGAGGACGGGCTTCCAGACGATCTCGACCGGCAGGCCTGGGTCGGCACCCAGTGCACCGGCGATCCGCTGCGACTGCTCCGCGACCTGCCGCAGCGTCTCCTCGCCGTAGAGTCCCTGACTGCCGGTCAGGAACCAGATCTCGCGTCCCGCGAGTGACGTCATGGGGGTGACTCCTTACCGGGCCTTCGGGGGCTGGCCGTAGACGTTCTGGTAGCGGAAATTGAGGCTGTCGATGTCCGCCTGGGCGATCGGCAGCGGCTCGCCGAGCTGCCGGGAGATGTGGACGGTGCGGGCCACGTCCTCGCACATCACGGCGGCCTTGACGGCGGCCTTGGCGTCCTTGCCGACGGTGAAGACGCCGTGGTTCTGCATCAGGACGGCGGGCGAGCGGTGGCCCTTGAGCGTGTCCACGATGCCCCGGCCGATCGAGTCGTCCCCGATCAGTGCGAAGGGGCCGACCGGGATCTCGGCGCCGAACTCGTCGGCCATGGCGGTGAGGACGCAGGGCACGGCCTCGCCCCGGGCGGCCCACGCACACGCGAACGTGGAGTGGGTGTGGACCACCCCGCCGACCTCGGGCATGTGGCGGTAGACGTAGGCGTGGGCGGCCGTGTCGGAGGAGGGCGAGTGGTCGCCCTCGACGACGTTGCCGTCCAGGTCGCACACGATCATGTTCTGCGCCGACAGCTCGTCGTAGGGGACGCCGCTCGGCTTGATCACGAGCAGGTCCTCGCCGGGGATCCGGGCGGAGACGTTGCCCGCTGTCCAGACCACCAGGCCGTAGCGGACGAGTTCCTGGTGGAGCTCGCTGACCTGCTGGCGGATGAGGTCGGTGGTCGCGTTCACAGGGCCTCGCTCGATGGGGTGAGGGCGGCGTTGCGGATGGCGCGCAGGCGGTGCAGGAGCTTGTCGGCACCGAGGCCGAAGTGGTCGTGCAGGGCCCGGTACTCGGCGAAGAGCCGGTCGTACACGTCGGCGGAGGTGTGGTCCGGCCGGTACGCCGCCGTGCGCACCCGGCCCATGGCGGCGGCCGCGGTCCGGACGTCGGGGTGGGCCCCGGCGGCGACGGCGGCGTGGATCGCCGAGCCGAGTGCCGGCCCCTGCTCCGACTCGGCGACCGACACCGGGCGGCGCAGCACGTCGGCGTAGATCTGCATGAGCAGTTCGTTCTTCTTGAGGCCGCCGGTGACGACGAACTCGGTGACGGGGACGCCGCCCAGCTCCAGGGCCTCGACGATGACGCGGGTGCCGAAGGCGGTGGCCTCCAGCAGGGCACGGTAGATCTCCTCGGGGCGGGTGGCCAGGGTCAGCCCGGCGATCACTCCGGAGAGGTGGTGGTCGACCAGGGTGGAGCGGTTGCCGTTCATCCAGTCGAGCGCCACCAGGCCGTGGGCGCCGACGGGTTGGGCGGCGGCCTTGCGGGTGAGGAGCTGGTGCGGGTCCTCGCCGTTCCGCTCGGCCTCGGCCAGGTAGTCGGCGGGCAGGCCCTGGCGCAGCCACCAGGCGAAGATGTCGCCGACGGCGCTCTGGCCGGCCTCGTAGCCGTAGGAGCCGGCGACGATGCCGTCCTCGACGACGCCGCACATGCCGGGGACCTCCGCCAGCGTGGCGCCGTTGACGACGTGACAGGTGGACGTGCCCATGATGGCGAGGAGCTGGCCGTTGTCGACCGCCCGTGCGGCGGGCGCGGCGACGTGGGCGTCGACGTTGCCGGCCGCCACGGCGATCCCCTCGGGCAGACCGGTCCACTGCGCCGCCTGTGCGGTGAGGGAACCGACCCGGGAGCCGAGCGGGGCGAGCGGGTGCTCCAGGCGGGTGCGCGCGAAGTCGACGAAGCCCGGGTGGAGCGCGCCCAGGAAGTCCTCGCTCGGGTAACTGCCGTCCTGGTGGATGCCCTTGTAGCCGGCGGTGCAGGTGTTGCGGCTCTCGGCTCCGGTGAGCTGCCAGACGATCCAGTCGGCGGCCTCGATCCAGCGGGCGCAGGCGGCGTAGACTGCCGGGTCCTCCTCCAGGACCTGCAGGGCCTTGGCGTACTGCCACTCGGCGGAGATCCGGCCGCCGTACCGCGAGATCCACTTCTCCCCGCGGGCGTGCGCCAGGGCGTTGATCCGGTCCGCCTGGCCCTGGGCGGCGTGGTGCTTCCAGAGCTTGGGCCACGCGTGCGGGTACGGCGCCCAGTCGGCCGTCTCCGCCAGGGGGGTGCCGTCGGCGAGCACCGGGAGGACCGTGCAGGCGGTGAAGTCGGTGGCGATGCCGATGACTTGGGCGGCATCGATGCCGGCGTCGGCGAGCGCCGCCGGGACGGCGGTGCGCAGCACGGCGCGCCAGTCGGCGGGGTGCTGGAGCGCCCAGTCGGGCGGGAGCGGCCGGCCGGTGCCGGGCAGCTCGCGCTCGATGACGGCGTGCGGGTAGTCGTGGACGGCGGTGCCGACCTCTTCACCGTCGCGCACGCGGACCACCACGGCGCGGCCGGAGAGGGTGCCGAAGTCGATGCCGACGACGTATCCCTCCGAGTCCCGGGCGACAGGAATCACGGTCACTTCCTCATCCTTCGTGCGGGAGGGCGGTGTTGTCGCCTGTCGCCGGTGCGGTCCAAATCCGGGGCAGGGCGGAGCGCACCGGCGACAGGCTCCGTTCCGCCGGCTCCGTCGGAGGAGGGCGGAAGGAGGACCGCCGGCGGACGGACGGAGGCGATGTCGTTGCCCGCCGGCGGAGTTGAGGAGCGCGGTTTGTTAGCGCTCACAGGAATTGTTAGCGTTAACATATGCGCTGTCAAGGCAGGTTTCATCCGCAGGGCCCGGAGCCGAGGGGCGGTCGAGCGCACGACCGCGCCCCGGCGTGGTGCGCCGCCCCTCGCTCCGGCTACCGGATCACCAGCGCCCGGCGGGGCCGACGCTATGGCGCAGCACCATCTCCGGGGCGATCTGCACATGGGTCTGGGAGGATGCCACGCCCTCCAGTTCCCCGACGAGCAGTTCCAGGGCTTTGCGGCCGAGTTCCCCGAAGTCCTGCCGGACGGTGGTCAGCGGCGGGGTGAAGTAGGCGGCCTCCGGGATGTCGTCGAAGCCGACCACGCTGATTTCCTCGGGGACCGACCGGCCGGCCTCGTGCAGGGCGCGCAGCAGGCCGAGGGCCATGTGATCGTTGGCGCAGAAGACGGCGGTGACGTCGTGCAGCCCGGCGATCCGCAGACCGGCCTGGTAGCCCGAGCGGGCACTCCAGTCGCCGCGTTGCACCTCCGGCACGGGGGCCCCGGCCGCCTTCAGCGTGAGCCGCCAGCCCTCCTCGCGGTCCTGGCTCTCCAGCCAGTTGGCCGGCCCCGCCACGTGGTGCACGGTGCGGTGGCCGAGGTCGAGCAGGTGTCCGGTGGCCTCGCCGGCACCGAAGCGGTTGCTCACCGACACCATGGGCACCTGCGTCTGGTTGCCCGACCCGACGGCGACGAGCGGCACGGAACTGGAGAGCCGGGCCACCGCGCTGACGGCGGAGGTCTGCGGCGCGATCACGACGACGCCCTCCACTCCCTGGTCGCGCAGCCGGTCGACGGCCTCCTGGACCGAACGGCCGTCCAGGGAGCGCAGGCTGGTCACGCTCACGAAGTACCCGGCGCTCCGCGCGGCGCGCTCGATCCCGTCCAGCATCGACGCGGGGCCGTAGAGGGTCGAGTCGAAGCTGACCACGCCGAGCGTCTGCGAGCGGCGGGTGACCAGCGCGCGAGCGGCCGAGTTGGGCCGGTAGTCCAGCTCCCGTATGGCCGCCAGCACCCGGTCCCGGGTGTCGGGCCGGACGTGCGGGGCGCCGTTGAGCACCCGGGACACCGTCTGGTGGGAGACACCCGCCAGTTTCGCCACGTCCGCCATCACGGGCTGGCGCTGTTCAGTCCCGGTGCTGTCGGTTCCCACTGGCAGTCCCCTCCTCGGCTCTGGACCACAGTACGCGACCAGGTCCAGGCCAATCCGTCACCTTCGGTTCGACAGGCGGCTCCCCTTCATACCAGCCCTTCAGGGCGCCGACACCTGCCGATACTGCCAAGTTAGCGCTCACAAGCCCGCCATGGAGGCAGATGTCGCAGATCGTCGCCCTATCGGGTCGGCCGGTCGCGTTCGGTGACCGGACGCGCGGAGTCGTGCGCAGCCCGGAACGATCGGGCTGGTGAGCGCTGCCACACGGCCGTCGGCATAGCGGACCTCGACGCGGACCGGCACCGATTCCACTGCTTCGGCCGGGCTCATCGGCCACTCGGCGATACCCGCACCGCTCCCGGGCAAGGACGTTCGCACGCCCGCCCCTCTCCGGCACGGCCGCCGCTTCCCACGCTCCCCCGCCCCCCTGGACCTACAGGGGGCGGGCCCGGGCTCCGCCGGCGCGAGGAGCCCGGGCCCGGCCGGGGTGGGTGCTACCCGAGGGTCCACTTCTGGTTGTCGCCGCCCCAGCAGGTCCACAGCTGGACGGCCGTGGCATCGGTGACGGCCGCCCCGGCGACTTCCAGGCACAGGCCGGACGGGACGCCGGTGACGCTGCCGTCGGCGTTGAAGCGCCATTGCTGGTTGGCACCGCCGTTGCAGGGCCAGGTCACCGCCTTGGTGCCGTCGGCCGTCCCGCCGCCGTACGCGTCCAGGCACAGCGTGCTGCCGGCGACGTTCACCGTGAGCTGTCCGTCGGCGGTGCGCGTCCAGGTCTGGTTCGCCCCGCCCCAGCAGGTGTAGATCTGCGCCTGCGTCCCGGCCGTGGCGGAGGCGTTCGGGACGTCCAGGCACTTGCCCGAACCGGTGCCGCGCAACGCCCCCGTGGTGGCCGTGGAGTTCGCGTATCCGGCGGCGACGATGTTGGCCTGGACGGCGTTCTCGGTGGCCTCCGACGGGTAGCCCGAGGTCATCACGCCCTCGTAGAAGGTGCCGCGGGCCCCCTTGCTGTTGTCGCCGCCGATGCCGAGGATGATCGCGCCCTCCTTGTTCATCGGGTTGTAGCCCGCCACGTTCGGGCGCGGTCCGGAGTAGAAGGTCGACAGGCCGCCGGACTGGGCGTCACCGGCGCGGATCGCCCACTGGTTCGGCGCGCCCTTGACCATGGCCGTCAGGTAGCGGTGGTTCACCGTCGGGTCGTTGGCGTTGTAGCCCGCGCCCTCCCCGGAGAACAGGCCGTTCTCCAGGTCGGCCATCACCCAGGGGCCCGGACCGGTGCCGTAGCCCCAGACCTTGATGTTCCCGAAGTAGATGGCCTCCATGTGACCGTTGCCGGTGTCGTTGCTGCTCGTCTCGGCGTTGCCGTAGTCGAAGCAGCAACCGCCGTTGTAGTGCGTGCCGTCCAGGATCGCGTACATCCCCTCGGGCTGGTCGCCGGTCGCGATGCCCGAGGTGTGGTTGTTGCGGTAGCCGGTGCCCGGCGCCACGTACACGCCGTAGGCCCGGTGACCGTTCAGCGTGGTGGGCGCCAGGGTCGCGTCCGCGAGGTTGTCCGGCCCGGACGCGGCCCCGCCACCGGGCGCCTGGGTGAGGTGGTTGCGCCGACCGCTCTGGTCGTAGATCACGGTGATCACGCAGGCGGTGCCGGCGCAGAAGGCGTCCTGCGCGGCCGCGTCGGCGTAGCCGCCGGTGCCCAGCACGCCGATGTCCCGGAGCGCCTGGTCCGATGCGCGCCTGACCTGGTAGAGCGGCCCGCCGTAGCCGGAGTACAGCGCGCGGGTGGTGCTGTGCGCGGCCACGCAGGGCGTGCCGCCGGCGGCGTACACGTCGCACGGGCCCTGTGCGGCCGCCTGCGCCACACCGCTCGTCGCGGTGGCGCCGGCCAGGGCGCCGACGAGGACGGCGAGGGCCGCCCCGGCTCGGGCGAGGCGGCGCAGTGCACCGCTTCCTCGGGTCGTCCTGTTGTTGTCACTCATGGGGTCTCCCTGCTCATCGTTGAGCGCGGCCACAGGAAAGTGAGCGCTAACAATCCCGCCCGCAGCGACACACTTCAGCCCGGGCGGGAGGTGGAGGGTTCCTGGACCGGTGACAGTGCCCTCACCGACCGAGCCCCGTCAAGGGTTTCGACGGATTCAGACCAACGCGACCGGCACCGCCGGACGTGAACCGATGGATCGTCATCCGTCAGCAGCTGCACGGTGGTTGACGCTGGGCGATGTGAGCGCTCACACTCCAACACCGGTACACCTGATCGTCCGCGCGGACTCGCCGCGCCTCCCACCGGCTCTCCCACCCGCCGGCAGAGATCGAGAGGAACCATCCATGCGCGCACCCTTCCGACGGTGGTCCAGAGCCTCCCGCGTCGCCTCCGCCGCGGTCGTCGTCCTGGCCCTGGCCGTAGGCTGCAGCAAGCAGGGCGCCGGTGGCTCCGCCGCCGCCGGCGATTCCGGCGCTTCCGGCGCCGCGCCCGCGATCCAGGGCGACATCACCTTCAACGACGACAACCTCGGCCGCCTCGACGCCGCGCTCAAGGCCGCGCTCCAGGACAAGGACCTGTCCAAGCTGGACCTGGCCATGGTGGTCAACGTCGCCGTGGACTACTGGAACGCCGGGAAGGCCGGCTTCACCAAGGGGCTCGCCGACCTCGGGGCCAAGGGCACCTTCCAGGCCCCGGCGAACGGCCGGCTTGACCAGCAGCTGTCGATCCTCCAGACCCTGCGCGGACAGGACATCTCCGCCTTCTCGCTCTCCGCGATCGACCCGACGGCCGTCAAGTCGCCGATCCAGTCCGCCGCTTCGGCCGGCATCCCGGTCCTCGCCATCGACTCGCCGCTGCCCGCCGAGGACGGTGCCGCGCTCTACCTCGGCACCCCGAACTACCAGGCCGGCAAGCGGGCCGGCGAGGCGATGAAGGCCGCACTGGGCGGCCGGGGCAAGGTGGTGGTGCTGGTCGGCTCCCTGACCGCCTCCAACGCTGTCGAGCGCATCCAGGGCTTCGAGGACGCGCTGAAGGGCACCGGCATCGAGGTCGCCAACAAGCTCGCCGACAACATGGACGCGGCGAAGGCCCTGACCAACGCGCAGACCGCCATCCAGACCGACCCCGGCGTGACCGGCCTCTACGGCGTGTACTCCTACGACGGTCCCTCGGCCGCCCAGGCGGTGCAGGCGGCGGGCCGGACCGGCAAGGTCAAGGTGATCTCCGACGACAGCGACGCCCAGACCCTGACGTTCATCCAGCAGGGCGTCATCCAGGCCACCGTCGTCCAGTCGCCCTACCAGCAGGGCTACACCGGCGCCTACCTGCTGGCCGCGCTCAAGGTGCTCGGCAAGGACGCGACGATGGCCGTCGTCAGGCCGTTCCTGGAATCCGACGGCAGCACCCTGAGCTCCGGCGTCGGCGTCGTCACCCAGGGCAACCTCGACGCCTTCCGGGCCAAGCAGTCCCAGCTCGGCATCACCGGATGACCAGGGCGACCGACTCCACCAGCGGCGGGCCGGCCGCGTCCCTGCGCGCGGTGCGCAAGAGCTACGGGCCCGTCACCGTGCTGGACCTCCCCGAACTCGACCTCCTGAGGGGCCAGATCACCTGCGTGGTCGGGGAGAACGGCGCCGGGAAGTCGACCCTGATGGGCGTGCTGTCCGGTACCGTCTCCCCCACCGCCGGGGAGGTCCTGATCGCGGACCGGCCCCTCCAGCCGGGCCGCCCCGACCACGCGAAGGCCCTCGGCGTCAGCCTCGTGGCCCAGGAGTTCCCCCTGGTCGGACGGCTGAGCGTGGCCGAGAACCTCCTGCTCGGCCGACGCACCCGCGCCAGGCAGGGTGCGGGGACGCTGCGCGGGGCCCTGTTCGACCGCGCCGGCACCCGGCGCGAGGCCCGTGAACTGCTGGCGGAGATCGGCGTCGAGGGCGTCGACGTCGACCGGTCCGTGGAGCGGCTGCCCGTCCCGCTGCGGCAGATGATCGAGATCGCCAAGGCCTGGGGCAACCGGCCGCTGGTCCTGATCCTGGACGAGCCGACCTCCTCGCTCGGGCCGGTCGAGGCCGGAAAGGTCCTCGCCCTCGCGCGGCGGCACGCCGCGGACGGCGGCGCGGTGCTGTTCATCGGCCACCGTCTGGACGAGGTGCGGGACATCGCCGACCGCGTGCTCGTGCTGCGCGGCGGAAGCCTGGTCGCCGACCTCGGCCCGGCCGAGGCGACCGAGGCGCGGATGATCCGCGAGATGGTCGGCGGCGAACTCGCCCGGGAGACCACCGCGCCGGCCGTCCCGGCGACGGCCCGCACCGTCCTAACCGCACGGGGGCTCACCGCGGACGGTCTCGGCCCGCTCGACCTGGAACTTCGGGCCGGCGAGATCGTCGGCGTGGCCGGGCTGATGGGCTCCGGCCGCAGCCGGCTGCTGCACACCCTGATGGGTGCGCAACCCCGCACGGGCGGCGAGGTCGAGTTGGCCGGCCGCCGCTTCCGCCCGCGCCACCCGGCCGACGCCGTCGCCGCGGGCGTCGGCCTGGTGCCGGAGGACCGCAAGGAGCAGTCCCTGCTGTTGTCGCACCCGGTGCGCTGGAACGCCACCCTCGCCACGTTGCGGCGCGACTCCTGGCACGGCGTGCTCACCCCCGGCGGCGACCGTGCACGCTCACAACGGATCGTCGACGGCCTGGGAGTCCGGCTGCACAGCCAGGAGCAGCCGATCGGCGACCTGTCCGGCGGCAACCAGCAGAAGGTCGTGTTCGGCCGGTGGCTGCACGCCGCCCCCGACGTCCTGCTGCTCGACGAGCCCACCCGCGGCGTGGACGTGGGGGCCAAGGCCGAGATCTACCGGCTCGTCGACCGGGCCGCGGCGGACGGTCTGGCCGTCCTGGCCGCCTCGTCCGAACTGGAGGAACTGCTCAGGATCTGCCACCGGATCCTGGTGATGGCCCACGGACGGATCGTCGCCGACCTGCCCCGCGATCGGTTCGGCAAGGAACGCATCATGACGGCGGCCACCAGTCGGCCGCAGCCGTCGGCGAGCACGGAGGGACACGCATGACCACCGAGACCGCCCCCGCCCACGAGGAGGCGCCCGCACCGGCCCGGAACCGGCTGCGCGTCCTGGTCGACACGCCCGAAGTGGGAGTCGTCCTCGCCTGCGTCGCCGTGTTCGCGGCGCTCGCGCTGGCCCGGGACACCTTCGCGAGCGCGGTCAACCTCCAGGGCATGGGCGCCGACCTGGCCCAGTACGGACTGATCGCGATCGGCGAATCGCTCGTCATCCTGACCGGCGGAATCGACCTGTCGGTGGGCGCCCTGCTGGGCACCAGCGTGATCCTCATGTCCTGGTTCGACGTCCGGGCCGGCCTGCCCGCCGGTGTGGCGGTCCTGGCGACCCTGGCCGTCGCCGGACTGGTCGGGCTGCTCCACGGCCTGGCCGTCACCCGGCTGCGGATGCCGCCGTTCGTCGTCACGCTGGTCACGTACACGGTGGCGCAGGGCGTGACCCTGGCGATCACGTCCGGGACCTCCATCGTCGGCATCTCCCCCTTCTTCGGCGACGTCGGCCAGAGCTACCTGGCCCAGATCCCGGTGCCGCTGGTGCTGTTCGCGGTGGTGACCGCCGCCGCGTGGTTCTTCCTGGAGCGCACCTACGCGGGACGGCAGGTCTACGCGGTCGGCGGCAACCCCGAGGCGGCCAGGCTGGCCGGCATCCGCGGCGGCCGGCGGGTGGTGTCGATGTACGTGGCTTCCTCCCTCGTGTCGGCCTTCGCCGGAATGCTCGTGCTGGGCCGGATGGGGGTCGGTTCCGCCAGCGGTGTCGGCGTCGGCTGGGAGCTCTCGGCGATCGCGGCCGCGGTCATCGGCGGGGTCAGCCTGACCGGGGGGCAGGGCCGCGTCGTGGGCATCGTCGCCGGTGCCGTCCTGCTGGAGCTGATCAACAACGGACTGACCACCCTCCAGATCAACTCCAACTACACCAACATCGTGCTCGGTTGCGTGCTCGGCCTGGCCATCACGGCCGACCGCCTGCGCGCCGGACACGTGGCGAGGCGCTCCTGAACCTGCCCCGGACCGCCGACGGCCCCCGGCGTTCTCCGGGCGTCCCGGCGCACCCCCGCCCAGGCCCGGCGGGGGTTTCGCCGTGTCCGCGGAGCGAAGCACCCCAGCCCGCGGGCTGAGCGCTCGCACCACGCACGGGTGCCGCCGGGCCGGGGCCCGGTACCCCGCCCCAGCGGCACCGTCCCCCAGGCCGTCCCCCAGGCCCCGCACCCCAGGCCCTGTACCCCAGGCCCCGGGCCCCGGACCCCGGGCCCTGTACCCCAGGCCCCGGGCCCCGGACCCCGGGCTGGATGTTTGCGTTAACATTCAACTAGCGTGATGCCGTCAGCGCCGGACAGCACCCTGGGGCCAGCACCTGTGTATTCCACCGTTTCCACATTCCGGCCGCGCGTTCTCGTCGCGGAGGACGACGCCGGAGCCGCGGACATGCTCACCACCGGCTTGCGGTTCCTCGGATTCGATCCGCACGCCGTGGCGTCCGGCGAGCAATGCCTGACGCTGGGCCTGGCGCGGATGCACGACATCATCCTGCTCGACGTCCTGCTGCCCGATCTGGACGGCTTCGAAGTCTGCGACCGGCTACGGAAATCCGACGTGCAGACCCCCGTGGTGTTCCTCAGTGCACGGACCTCGGTGGGCGAAAGGATCCACGGCCTCACGCTGGGCGGTGACGACTACGTCACCAAGCCCTTCGACCTGAACGAGGTCGCCGCGCGGCTCCACGCATTGCTGCGCCGTTCACTCGACTACACCGCCCCGCGCCGTCTGAAGGCGGGCGGCGTCGAGATCGACCGCAAGAGCCACGACGTCTGGCTGCACGGAGTGCCCGTCCGGCTGACGGCCACGGAATTCCTGCTGCTGCGGTACCTCATGGAGCACCCCGAGGAAGTCGTGACCAAGGCGGACATCCTCACCAACGTCTGGGGCCACGGCTTCGAACGCGACACCGGCGTCGTGGAGACGTACATCTACTACCTCCGGCGGAAGCTCGGCGACACCGGCCAGACACTCATACGCACGGTGCGCGGCGTCGGTTACGCGCTCCGCGCCGACCACGCCCGGCAAGCGGAGTGACGGTGACGACGCCGTCCGAAGCGTCCGGAGACGAAGGCCGGCGGGGAAGGCGGCCCGACGAGGAGCTGCGCGACCTCCTGGCCACCGTCAGCCACGAGCTGCGCGCACCGCTCACCACGATCGCCGGCTACGCCCAACTGGGCCTCCTCGGCGGGCTGGACGACCACCAGGCCCTCCGCCGGGCCATGGCGAGGGTGCAGGCGGAAGCCCATCGGATGGCCGCCCTCGTCGACGAGTTGCTGCTGTTCTCCACCCTGGGAGAGCGGCGGCCCCTGGAACGCGTCGCCGTCGACCTGGCCGAACTCTGCACCGAGCTGGTGGCGGACACCCGGGTGAGCCACCCGGACCGGCCGGTCTCCTGCGTCATCGACGAGGGGCGTCACCTGGTCCAGGGAGACCCGCACCGCCTCCGGCAGGTGCTGAGCAACCTCCTCGTCAATGTGCACCATCACACACCCCCGGGCACGCGCACGACGGTGAGGCTGCGTCACGAGGCGCACTGGGCCTGCATCGACGTGGCCGACGACGGACCCGGGATTCCCCCGGCCCTCCATGACCGCGTCTTCGAGCCCTTCTTCCGCGCCCACGGCTCACCGGCCGGCCTCGAGGACGGGAGCGGGCCCCACGGGGCGGCCCCCGGCAGCGGGCTCGGTCTGAGCCTGGTCGCGGCCTTGGTCGACGCCCACGGCGGCACCGTGCGGATCGAGCCGTCCGAACGCGGCGCGCGGTTCACCGTTCGACTGCCGGCCCGGCCGCCGATCGAATCCTGAGGTGATTCTGATCGAACTCTGAGATTAATCCCCGCCCGCCCGTGATGTAATCGGTTCGCGGACACAACGCAGGGGCTCTTCCGGTCACGCCGGTTCCATTCCCGCATTCCCCCCGGGCTGGAAAGGCATGGCAGCCGTCTTCCCCCGGACGGCGACCGGAAGAGCCTTGCCGCGTTCCTGAAATCCCCCCAGTGGCCCGGAATTGAGACTTCGGACCCGCCCTCCGAATCTTCACCCGGAGGATTCACGTCCCTCCATTTTCCTGCCGTATAGTTCTGCGGCCATGGAGTTGGAGTTTCGTCATCTCAGGATGATCCGGGCCATCGGCGATGCCGGTAGCGTCACCAAGGCGGCGGACCGTCTCGGACTCGCCCAATCGGCGCTTTCCACCCAGCTGAAACGCATCGAGAACGCGCTCGGCGGCCGGCTCTTCGAGCGCGGCAGAGAGGGTGTGCGGCCGACCGCACTGGGCGTCCTGGTGCTGGAGCGCAGCCAGGTGCTCCTGCCCGCCATGCGCCAACTGCAGGAAGATGCCGTCCGCTTCGCGAACACGGCGCGCGAGACGGGCGGCCTGCGCGTGGGGGCGACCCACGGGCCGCTCCTGGGCGCCCTGGTCGACCGCCTGGCGGCGGCCAGGCCCGAGATGGCGTTGAGCACCCAATCGTCCAGCTCGACATCGGACTTGGTGAGCCGGGCGGTGGAAGGGCGGCTGGACCTCGTGCTGACCGGACTCTGCGGGCACCAGAAGGTGATGGGCGACGAACGGCTGGAGTGGCAGGAGGTCGCCGTCGACCCGGTGTTCGCCGTGCTTTCCCAGGACCATCCGCTGGCGCGGGCACGTGAACTGGACCTCGGGCAACTCGCGGGTGAGCGCTGGGCGTTGCCGCCCGGGGGCGGTTGCTTCACGGAGTGCTTCGCGGCCGCCTGCGTGCGGGCGGGCTTCCTGCCCCCGCCGGTCTACGAGGCCGATGCGGCCTCGTGCCTCCACCTCGTCCGGACCGGCCGGGCCGTGTCCCTGTGCCGGGCGACGTTCCCGCCGACCGACGGGGTCGTGACGGTTCCGCTGGATCCGCCGGAGCTGAGCTGGCGCCAGGTGATCGGCTGGGTGCCGTACTCGCCGACGTGGGGACTCGCGGACGAGGTGGTCGGCCACGCCAGGGCGGTGCACGCGGACGCCGCGGCGCTGAATCCGGCGTATGCGGCATGGCTGCGACGAAGGGCCCACCTGGCGCCCTGACCCGACGTGGCCCCGCCTTCACCGGCCCGTCGAATTCACCGGTCCGCCGAATTTCACTGGTCCGCCGAACAGGTCCATAACGCCGACGCAGGGGGTTTTTGACATGTCCCGAACGTATGCATCCGCACCTTAGAGTTCCGGCAACCCCCACTCCGAGGAGACCCCAATGCTCCGACTCCGCGCGGCCGTTGCCGCGTGCTCCCTGACGGCCGTGGCCCTGGTCGCCACCGTGGCGCCGGCGGGCGCCCACCCGAACGGGACCGCGATAGCCGCCGCCCTGGCGGCCCCTCAGGGCGGTGCGGCCCCGCCCGCCGCACCCCTGCTCCGGGCACTCCAGCGCGACCTCGGCCTCACCCCCCAGGAGGCCGGCGCCCGTCTCGCCCACGAAGCCCGCGCCGCCTCGGTGCAGCAAGCGCTCCGGCAGGCGCTCGGCGAACGCTGGGCGGGCGCCTGGGTCAGCGGGTCCGACGCCACCCTCACCGTCGCCACCACCGACGCCTCCGCGGCCCGCGAGATCACCGCCCACGGCGGCAGCGCCACCGTCGTCCGGCACAGCCTCGCCGCACTCGACGGCGCGAAGGACGCACTCGACCGCGCCGCGGGCAGCACCACCCCCGAGGCATCCCCCCTCTGGTACGTGGACGTCGCCGCGAACACCGTCGTCGTCCAGTCCACCGACACCGGCCGCACCGAGGCGTTCCTCCGCGAGGCAGGTGTCGACCGCGCCCTCGTCTGGGTGGAGCCGGCGTCCGACTCCCCCGCGCCACTGGCGGACCTGCGCGGGGGCGACGCCTACTTCATCGACAGCGCGGCCCGTTGCTCGATCGGCTTCCCGGTCACCTCGAACGGCCAGCCCGGCTTCGTCAGCGCCGGCCACTGCGGCCAGGCCGGCTCCAGCGCCGCCGCCCCGGACGGCTCCTCCATCGGCACCTTCCAGGGCTCGACGTTCCCCGGCAACGACTACTCGTGGGTCCAGGCCGATTCGAGCTGGACGGCCCAGCCGCAGGTGAACGACTACGCGGGCGGCACGGTGACGGTCTCCGGATCCGCGGTCGCCCCCATCGGCTCCTCGGTCTGCCGGTCGGGCTCCACCACGGGCTGGCACTGCGGCACCGTGCGACAGTACAACGCCACCGTCAACTACTCCGAAGGCTCCGTCTCCGGGCTCACCCGCACCACCGTGTGCGCCGAGCCCGGCGACTCCGGCGGCTCGTTCATCTCGGGCAGCCAGGCACAGGGCGTCACCTCCGGCGGCTCCGGCAACTGCACCTCCGGCGGCACCACCTACTTCCAGCCGGTCAACCCGATCCTCCAGGCCTACGGCCTCTCCCTGGCCACCGGCTGACCGCCCCTCCGAGCGGGTGCCCGCCTCCCGTCCGCCGGCGGGTGGCGGGCACTCTTTTGAGGCCCGCTTTGAGGCCCGCGCGAAACCAAGCATTCACCTAAAATTCACACCCCGGCCATCCGGACAACTCTCCCTCCAGCAGTGGGCGTTCACACGGAGCGGCCAACGGGGCACTGCGATCCAACGGTGATCCGGAGCCCCTTGACGCCACCGTTGTGAGCGTTAACACTACATTTCACGCCAGGCCGGAGCCCTGCGGATCCACTTCCCTCGGCACGAGGACCGCTCCCGGCCGGCTCCCGCTCGACCGCGCCCGGCCGCCCGGCTGCCGGGCGGCGCCGTGCCGGTCGCGGAACATCACTGGAGGAACTGTGCGGAAGCTTTCAGCGGGCCTCGTCGCCGCGGGTCTCGCCCTCTCCCTGGCAGCCTGTGGCCAGAGCGCCAACGGCGTCGGTGACGGCGCGGGCAAGGGCGACGCCAAGGGCGGTCTCGTCGGCATCGCCATGCCGACCAAGTCGTCGGAACGCTGGATCAACGACGGCGACAACATGGTCAAGGAGTTCCAGGCCAAGGGCTACAAGACCGACCTCCAGTACGGCGACAACGTGGTGGAGAACCAGGTCTCCCAGGTGGAGAACATGATCACCAAGGGCGCCAAGCTGCTCGTGATCGCCGCCATCGACGGCTCCTCGCTCACCAACGTGCTGCAGAAGGCCGCCGACGCGCACATCCCGGTCATCTCCTACGACCGGCTGATCCGCGGCACGAAGAACGTCGACTACTACGCGACCTTCGACAACTACAAGGTCGGCGTCCTCCAGGGCGGCTACATCGTCGACAAGCTCGGGCTCAAGGACGGCAAGGGCCCGTTCAACATCGAGCTGTTCGCGGGCTCGCCGGACGACAACAACGCCACGTTCTTCTTCAACGGCGCGATGAGCGTGCTCAAGCCGTACATCGACCAGAAGAAGCTGGTCGTGCAGAGCGGCCAGACCGACTTCAACCAGGTCGCCACGCTGCGCTGGGACGGCGGTCTCGCGCAGTCCAGGATGGACAACCTCCTGAGCAAGGCCTACACCTCCGCCCACCTCGACGCCGTGCTCTCGCCGTACGACGGCATCTCGATCGGCATCCTCTCCTCGCTCAAGGGCGTCGGCTACGGCACCGCCAAGTCCCTGCCCGTGGTCACGGGCCAGGACGCCGAGCTGGCCTCGGTGAAGTCGATCATCGCGGGCGAGCAGACCCAGACCGTCTACAAGGACACCCGCCAGCTGGCCAAGGCCGCCGCCCAGATGGGCGACGCGGTGCTGACCGGAGGGAAGCCCGAGGTCAACGACACCAGCCAGTACGACAACGGCGCCAAGACCGTCCCGGCGCAGCTGCTCCAGCCGGTGAGCGTCGACAAGGACAACTACCGGCAGGTCCTGGTGGACAGCGGTCAGTACACCGCCGACCAGCTGAAGTAGTCCGGCGGGCCCGCCCGGCGGGCCCGGCTCCCGACCGGCGGTGCGGGGCCGGAGAACCCGTGGCCACCGCACCGCCCCCGAACGATACGGAAGCACAACCATGGCTGGACCCGTTCTCGAAATGCGGTCGATCAGCAAGTCGTTCCCCGGCGTCAAGGCACTCTCCGAGGTCAACCTGGCCGTCGGCGCGGGCGAGGTGCACGCCGTCTGCGGCGAGAACGGCGCCGGCAAGTCCACCCTGATGAAGGTGCTCAGCGGCGTCTACCCGCACGGCGACTACGAGGGCGAGATCCTCTTCGAGGGCGAGCCCTGCCGGTTCAAGGACATCCGGGCCAGCGAGCAGCGCGGCATCGTCATCATCCACCAGGAACTGGCCCTGGTGCCGTACCTGTCCATCGCCGAGAACGTCTTCCTGGGCAACGAGCACGCCACCCGGGGCATCATCAGCTGGCACCGGACGCTCACCCACGCCGCCGACCTGCTGCGGCAGGTCGGCCTGGACGAGAGCCCGCACACCAGGGTCGCCGACCTCGGCGTGGGCAAGCAGCAGCTGGTCGAGATCGCCAAGGCCCTGGCCAAGAAGGTCAAGCTGCTCATCCTGGACGAGCCGACCGCCGCGCTCAACGACGAGGACAGCCGCAAGCTGCTCGACCTGATCCTCGAACTCAAGGCCCAGGGCATCTCCTGCATCATCATCTCGCACAAGCTGAACGAGATCGCCCGGGTCGCGGACGCCGTGACCATCCTGCGCGACGGGCGGACCATCGAGACCATCGGGATCGGCCCCGGGGGCATCTCCGAGGACCGGATCATCCGCGGCATGGTCGGCCGCGACCTGGAGCACCGCTACCCCGAGCGGACCCCCGACATCGGAGAGGTCGCCTTCGAGGTCGAGGACTGGAGCGTCCGGCACCCGATCGACCAGCAGCGGATGGTGGTGGACGGCGCCTCGCTGACCGTGCGGCGCGGTGAGATCGTCGGCATCGCCGGCCTGATGGGCGCCGGCCGCACCGAACTGGCGATGAGCGTCTTCGGCCGCTCGTACGGGCGGTGGGCCGCCGGCCGGGTACGGCTGCACGGCCGGGAGATCCGTACCCGGACGGTGCCCGAGGCGATCGCGCACGGCATCGCGTACGTCACCGAGGACCGCAAGCACTTCGGCCTCAACCTCATCGACGACATCAGCCGGAACATCTCGCTGAGCGCGCTCGGAAAGGTCTCCAGGAACGGCCGGGTCGACCGGCACGAGGAGGCGAAGGTCGCCGAATCGTTCCGGCGCACCATGAACATCAAGGCCCCGACGGTGTTCACCCGGACCGGCACGCTCAGCGGCGGCAACCAGCAGAAGGTCGTCCTCAGCAAGTGGATCTTCGCCGAGCCGGAGGTCCTCATCCTCGACGAGCCCACCCGGGGCATCGACATCGGTGCGAAGGCGGAGATCTACACCGTCATCGCCGAGCTGGCCGCCGAGGGCAAGGCCGTGCTCGTCATCTCGTCCGAACTCCCCGAACTCCTGGGCCTGTGCGACCGGATCTACACCATGGCCGAAGGCCGGATCACCGGTGAGGTGGCCCGGGCCGACGCCACCCAGGAATCCCTCATGCGGCTCATGACCATGAGCGCCGCATCCAGCAACGAGCAGGTGTGAGGCATGGCCCCGACCGAGATCATCCCGGATTCGTCCCCGAAGGCACCGCAGGCCGGTCCCGGCCCCTCCCTCGGCGGCGTGCTGGCCCGCGCGCTGCGCGGCAACGTGCGCCAGTACGGCATGCTGGTCGCCCTCGCGCTGATCGTGCTGCTGTTCCAGGTCTGGACGGACGGCATCCTGCTCCAGCCGCTCAACATCACCAACCTGATCCAGCAGAACGGCTACATCCTCATCCTGGCGATCGGGATGATGATCGTCATCATCGCCGGGCACATCGACCTCTCGGTCGGTTCGCTGGCCGCCTTCGTCGGGGCCGCGGCCGCGGTGATGATGGTCAAGCACCACGTGCCGTGGCCGGTGGCCATGCTGGCCGCGCTGGTGGTCGGCGCCCTCGCCGGCGCCTGGCAGGGCTTCTGGATCGCCTACCTCGGCATCCCGTCCTTCATCGTCACCCTGGCGGGCATGCTGCTGTTCCGCGGCGGCACCCAGATCCTGCTGCAGGGCCAGTCGGTCGCGCCGTTCCCCAAGGGCTTCCAGAGCATCAGCAGCGGCTTCCTCCCCGAGGTCGGCCCGCACACCAACTACCACAACCTCACCCTGCTGCTGGGCCTCGCGGTACTGGCCGTCGCCGTCCTCCAGGAGGTGCGCGGCCGCCGCCAGACCGCCTCGTACGGGCTGGAGGTGCTTCCGCTCGGGCTGTTCCTGGCCAAGCTCGCCGTGATCACGGCGGCCGTGCTCGTGTTCACCTTGCTACTGGCCAGCTACCACGGTGTGCCGATCGTCCTGCTGATCCTCGGCGCCCTGCTGGTCGGTTTCGGCTACCTGATGCGCAACTCGATCATCGGGCGGCACACCTACGCCATCGGCGGCAACGAGGCCGCGGCCAAGCTGTCCGGGGTGAAGAGCAAGCGGGTCGTCTTCCTCGCCTTCACCAACATGGGCGTCCTCGCGGCGCTCGCCGGGCTGGTCTTCGCCGCGCGGCTCAACGCCGGCACCCCGCAGGCCGGCATCAACTTCGAGTTGGAGGCGATCGCCGCCGCCTTCATCGGCGGCGCCTCCGCCAGCGGCGGCGTGGGCACCGTGATGGGCGCGATCATCGGCGGCCTGGTGCTCGGCGTGCTGAACAACGGCATGTCGCTGGTCGGTGTCGGCACCGACTACCAGCAGGTGATCAAGGGCCTGGTGCTGCTCGCGGCGGTGGGCTTCGACGTCTACAACAAGCGCCGGGCCGGTTCCTGACCCGGGCCGGGGGCGAGAGGGCGGGCGCGGTGTTCCCACACCGCGCCCGCCCTGCCACGTGTCCGTAACGCGGCGGGAACGTGGCAGGTCGGGCCCCGGTGCAGACTGGCTCCGGATCCGCACGGGAGAGAGTTCCGGATCCGCGCAGGAGAGAGGCAGACCAGGGTGATCGCTGCTGAGCAGGGAAACCTGCCCGCCCCCTTCACCGGCTTCGTGGGCAGGCATCGGGAGATCGACGAGATCCGCCGTCTGCTGGACACCCGGCGGTTGGTCACGCTCACGGGCATGGGCGGTGTGGGCAAGACGCGGCTGGCACTGGAGGTGTCCGCCACGGTCCGTGCGGCCTTCCCGGACGGGGTCTGGCTGGTGGACCTCGCTCCGGTGAACGGTGCCTCCGCCGTGGCGGCCGTGGCGTCGAGCGCGCTGCGGGTACCCGACCTCGGCGCCCTGCCCGCACTGGACCGGCTCGCCGGCTACCTGGCCGAACGGCGGGCCCTGCTGGTGCTCGACAACTGCGAGCACCTCATCGACTCCTGCGCCGAGCTGGCCACCACACTCCTGGCCGCCGCTCCCGAACTGCGCATCCTCGCCACCAGCCGGCACACCCTGGACGTCCGGGGCGAGCAGGTGTTCGCGCTCACACCGCTCCCGGAGGACGAGGCGGTGGAACTCCTGCGGGACCGCGCCACCGCCGTCCGACCGGACTTCCGAGTCGACGAGGCCGACCGCCCCGCGCTCGCCCGCCTGTGCGCGGACCTGGACGGGCTGCCACTGGCGATCGAACTGGCCGCGTCCCGCCTGCGCACGCTCACCGTCGGACAGCTGACGGACCGGCTGGAGAACCGCTTCGCGCTGCTCACCGGCGGCAGCCGGACCGGCCCCGCCCACCACCGCACCCTGCGCGGAGTGATCGACTGGAGCCACGAGCTGTGCACCCCGGCCGAGCGGCTGCTGTGGGACCGGCTGACCGTCTTCGCCGGCGGGTTCAGCCTGGAGGCCGCCGAGGTCGTCTGCTCCGGCGACGGCATCGCTGAGGCCGAGGTGCTGGACCTCCTTGACCGGCTGGTCGCCCAGTCCGTCGTCCTGACCTACGAGCGCGACGGCCTGCCGCGCTACCGGCTGCTGTCGACCATCCGGGAGTACGGCCGCGAGCGGCTCGCGGAGTCCGGCGAGCAGGACGAACTGCGCTGCCGGCACCGCGACTTCTTCCTCGCCCTCGCCCGCGACGTCGACCGGACGTGGTACGGGCCGGGCCAGGCCGAGAAGCTGGCCAGGCTGCGCGCCGAGCACACCAACCTGCTCGCCGCCCTCGACCACGACGGAGATCCGCGGCCCCGGTTCGCCCTGGTCGCCGCCCTGTGCTGGCACTGGTGCACCGGCGGCTTCCTCAGCGAGGGGCGCCGCCAGTTCGAGCGGGCCCTCGCCGCCTCCGCCGAGCCCAGCCACGAGCGGGCCCGCGCGCTCCTCTCCGCCGTCTGGGTGGCGCAGACCCAGGGCGACCTGGCGACGGCCGACCGCTGGCTGGACGAAGCCGACGCGCTGGGCGCGTCCTTGGACGACCCGTGGGCCCGGAACCAGGCGAGCGGCCTGCGCGGGGTCTCGGCCCACTACCGGGGGCGGCCGGACGAGAGCATCTGCCGGTACGAGCGGGCTCGGACCACCGCGACGGAGCTGGGCGACGAGCGCGAGGCCGCCTCCTGGCTGATCGCGCTGGCGGGTGTCCAGGCGTACGCCGACGACCCCCGGGCAGCGGAGACCGGGGGTCTGGTCATCACCGCCGCCGAGGCGAGCGGTGAGCGGTGGGGGCGGGCCCAGGTGCAGATGGCCCTCGGCCACCACGCCTGGGACCGCGGCGACCGGGAGCGGACCGAGGCCCTGGTCAGGGCCGCGCTGGAGAGCATGCGGGGTTTCCACGACCACGCGATGCTCGCCAGGATGCTGGAGCTGCTCGCCTGGGCCGCTGCCGCCGGCGGCACCCCCGAGCGGGCTGCCCGGCTGCTCGGGGCGGCGGACGCCCGGTGGCGCGACGCCGGCAGCTCGATCGCGGCCTTCGGACCGCAGCTGGCCGAACAGCACGCGCGGTGCGAGCGGGCCCTGATCGATGCGCTGGGCGAAGCGCCGTACGCGAAGGCCTTCGCCGACGGCGGCGCGCACAGCACCCCCTGCCAGGCGGTCGGCTTCGCCCTGGCCACCGCCGACACCGACGGCGGCACCGAGCCCGGGGACGACGCCCCGACCGTCCCCGAGGCACCGGGCCACCGGGGGCCGGGCAGCGGCGCGCTCCGCTTCGGCGACCTGGTGTACTGCCCCGCGTCACTCGAGGTGTACCGGGACGGAGAGCGCGTCCACCTCACCACCACCGAGCTGAAGCTGTGGCGCGAGTTCGTCGCCTCCCCCGGTACGGTGCTCACCCGGGAGATCCTGCTGGAGCGGGCCTGGGGCTACGCCTGGTCCGGTGACACCCACGTGGTGGACGTCCAGGTGATGCGGCTGCGCGCCAAGATCGGCCGCGACCGCATCGAAACGGTCCGCGGCTTCGGCTACAAGCTGCGCGGCTGAACGCGGCTGAGCTACGCGTCCGGCGCCAGGAGTTCGGTCACCAATCCGACCGCCGCCAGGCGCCGCCCCAGGTCGGACAGTTGCTCCGGCGCGTCGTCGAGGAGCAGGAGCAGGGCCGGCTCACCATCGGCAGCGGCGACGTCCGCGTGGCCGGCGAGGATGCCCATGAGGACGCCCAGGGCCGCCGGTTCGTCGGCCAGGAGAGCACCGGCCTCCCGGACGACGACGGTCGCCGGCGCAGGCGCCCCGCCGGTCGTGCCGGCCCTCGACACCACGTCCCGCAGGCAGTCGTAGAAGGCGTCCCAGTTGCAGCGGAAGTAGCCCGGGAAGCCGAGTGCGGCCGCCCATTCGGCGAACATGCCCTGACTGGTGCGGCAACGGGAGCCGTCGACGGACCTCCACGTCGCACTGGACGGCTCGTGATCCGTCAGCGATCGGATCCAGACTGCGGTGTCGGTCATCCCATCATCTCTCTCTGGTACGGCGGGGCAGTGGTGCAGTGGTGCAGTGGTGCGGTGCGGCGGGGAGGTGCGGCGGGGAGGTGCGGCGGGGAGGTGCGGCGGGGGGGGGGGGGGGGGGGGGCCCCGCCCCCCCCCCCCCCCGCCCCCCCCCCCCCCTCCCCTGTTGGCCGGAGGGCCTACCAGCGGCCCAGGTAGTGGAACGTGTTGTAGTGGTCGAACGTCACGTAGACGTTGCCGCTGTTCGGGTTGCGGACGATCCGCCGGGCGTTGCGGCCCCCCGGGGGGTTCGCCTGCGTGTAGACGTCCATGTCGTATTCCACGTAGGGGGCCCTGTTCGCGGACTGGCCGTACCCCTGGGTGGCCCAAGCCTGCGCGCCACCGACGCCATGCGCTCGCTCCTCGGCCGTGAGGTTGCCGCCGTAGTCGTTGAACGTGCCGCCGTAGTAGATGAACCGGTCCGCGCTGTAGTTCGGCTCGAAGTACGCGTACCACGTGCCGCCGTAAACCTGGGCGGGCCACCCGTGACCCCACTGCGGGGAGAGGTCACGGTAGCCGAACGTGGTGTTGCCCCAGTCGATGTTGTAGTTGGCCCAGAACGCCGTCGCGCTGTTGGCGTCCTGCCAGTCCCCCCAGTTCACGCCGTTCGGAGGGTTGCGTTCCTGCCAGCAGTTCTGCGGGCAGTAGACCGGCTGCGGCACGACCGCGTTCGCGGTCGAGACGGCACCGCCCATGAGGGCGAGCACCATACCTGCGACGATCATGGCGCGGCGGCGCTTCGAGGTGCCGGGCTTCTTCGGGCGTCCCGCGTCGGGCGCGGGTGCCGGGTCAAGAGCGGTGGACAACACGTGCTCCTTGGCTGTTCGGGGTGACCGGGGGCCATTCGCCCCGGTGCCCCCAAGGAGATCGGTCGCCCGTATCAGTGGGTTCTCGGTCGGATCACAGCCGCCCGGCGGGCGGAACTGACACCCGGTCGTGAGAAATGTGGTCGCGAGAAAGCCGGAGGGGTGCCTCTCGGGAGAGGCACCCCTCGGTGGACGGTCGTTCGGGTGTTCAGTGAGCGGGGATTCAGCGGGCCAGGAGCACCAGGACCAGCACGACCAGCGCCGGCACGGTCTGCACGAAGAGGATCTTCCGGGAGGACGTCACGGCGCCGAACACGCCGGCGACGGCGACGCAGGACGCGAAGAACACCCGCACCTGGAACCCGACCGGGTCGCCGGCGAAGGCGCCCCAGAGCAGTCCGGCCGCCAGGAAGCCGTTGTACAGGCCCTGGTTGGCGGCCATCGCCTTGGTCGAGACCGCGAACTCCTCGGTCGTCCCGAAGGAGGCCCGGGCCCGGGGAGTGGTCCACAGGAACATCTCCAGGACCAGGATGTAGACGTGCAGGAGGGCGAGCGCGACAACCGCAATCACGGCAACTGTGGACATACCGGGCATCCTACGCTGCCGCGGCGAGCACCTGACCGGCTGCGAGGCGAACGCGCCCCCGCAGTCAAAAGTGACGCACAATCAGGTCGATGAGGGCCCATCAATTACCCTGATACTGAAGCACCTTGGTCTTCGTGGCCGAGTGCTCTCCGGTCGTACTCCACCTGGTGCTCCCGGATCGCGTCCGTGTGGGCGACGGTCCAGGCGTACAACTCGCCGAACGGTTCCCGCAGGGACTCCCCGAGTGGTGTCAGCGAGTACTCGACCCCGACCGGCGAGGTCGGCAGCACGCGGCGCGTGATCATCCCGTTGCGCTCCAGCCGGCGCAGGGTCTGGGTCAGGACCCGCTGGGTCACGCCGTCGATGCGGCGCTTGATCTCGTTGAACCGTCTGGGCTCGTCGAGGACCGCCATGACCGTCATCGACCACTTGTCGGTGAGCTGGTCGAGGATCGCGCGGCAGGCGCCGTCGGAGCGGTAAACGGGTCGTTCGGTGGTCATGGTCCCCCAACGTTCACGGGACACCGCAGCAGCCTTGCACAAAGCGCGGGTGTGCAAGGCTGCGCGTGATGTGCGTGATGTGCGTGATACGCAAGATGCACCCGATGCGCGCGATGCACCTGATGTGACCATGATGTTCGCGATAACAAAGTGCTGTCAATCCCAGCGCCCGGAGTCCCCCTCACCCGGGTGCACGCCGGCTACGCGACGGCCGGCAGCGGGTCCGGCAGGGCGAACAGCAGGTCGTGCAGCGGCCGGCCGGTGCCGTGCCAGATGGACAGCGCGTAGACACTGATCGGGAAGTCGACCCAGCGCGAAGGCGGCCACACCGTGCCGCGCACGATGGTTCCCTGGTTGCTCGCGTCGAGACCCGACGGCACGTCACCGGACTCGACGAGCAGGTCCCACCCCCGCCTCGGGACGGCGAACTCCGCCTCGGCGAGGTCACCGCGCAGACTCGCGCGCAGGATCGTCGTCGCCGCGATGTCGAGCGTCAGCGCGCTGTCGACCAGAGCCCGGTCGACCTCGTGCCCGGAGCCGGCCAGCCAGGCGCACAGGTGGTCGACCGCCGCGTCGAGCAGGTCCGCGGTGGCGCGTTCGGTGCGGACGGCGCGGCACAACAGCGCCTGGTAGTGCACCTCTTCGGGCACGACGGCCTGGCTGCCGATGATCGTCTTGAGCAGCGCCACGTCCAGGACGGACGGATCCCGGTAGACCGCGGAGACGTCGCGGGCGACGGCGCGCATGAACGGGTCGGCACAGTGCTCCAGCATGAACGTCCAGAGTTGCTGGCACAGTTCGACCATGCGAACGCCCGTGGTCGAGTGCAGGACGCGCAACGCGCAGCGCAGCAGGATCTTCTGGAACAGCGTCATGGACACCCGGAACTCCATGCCCCGCACCCACTCCTCGGTGGTCATCGCGGAGTGTCCGATGACGACGTCGGCGACGAGTTCGGGGTTGGTGATGTCGGCGGGCATCCAGCGCGTCTTCAGCTGCTGCTCGTCCTTGAAGGCCTCGCGTGAGTAGTCGGTGTTGTTGAGCAGCAGCAGGGGGTAGATCACTGGCGATCCGCCGGCGCTCAGCACCTCCTCGATGCCGTCGAGGTACGTGGCGAACGTCTCGCCGGGCAGGCCCCAGATCAGGTCGGTGTAGGTGGGGATGTCGAGTTCGCGGAAGCGGGACAGCAGCCGGCGGTAGTGGTTGGTGCGGATGTTGGCCCGGTTGGCGATCTTCAGCACGTCGGCGTCGAAGGACTGGGCGGACAGCGTGATCGCACCGGTCAGGTCGGCGGCGTGCAGCATGCTCGCGATCTCGACGATCCGGTCGTTGCTGTTCTTCGCCCAGTTTGTGCTGATGATCAGCCGCTTGTCGTAGCGCTCGCAGAGTTCGACGATGCGCTCGGCGATCTCCCGGTCGCGGGCCAGAATGCCGAAGTTCGCGTCCGCGATGAACAGCGTCGCGTCCACGGGCATCAGCCGGATCAGCCGGTCCAGCTCCGCGAAGATCCGTTCCAGGTCGAACTGGCGGACCTTGGAGTTGGTCGCGCCGCCCCAGTAGCAGAACGCGCAGCCGTACGGGCAGCCGCGGTTGGTCTCGTAGACGATCATGGACGAGCCGGTGATCTCCTCGTCGGAGTAGACCGGCGTGAGGATCGGCGAGACGACCTGTTCGAGGTCGGTGATGCGGTCCGCGTCCAGGTTGGTGACGACGGCGCCGTCGGACCAGTAGCTGATGCCGGGCACCGCGGCGAGGTCCCCGTCGGTCAGGAAGGTGTGCAGCAGGTCGCGGAAGCGCAGTTCGCCCTCGCCGTGCACCAGCACGTCCAGCCAGGGCGCCTCGGCGAACAGGGGCTCCTGCTGGTAGCTGACGTCGTTGCCGCCGACCACGACGCGGCAGTCCGGCCAGCGTTCCTTCACCTGGCGGGCGAGCTCCAGGGACTGGGCGCGGTTCCAGAAGAACACGGTCAGCGCGACGACGAACGGCTCGTCCCAGGTGTCGAGCAGTTCCTTCGTCGCCTGCTCACCGCCGCTCTGCTCGCGCACGCTGATCCGGAAGTCGCAGGCCGCGTCGAGGGCGGGGTCGGCCATCGCGGTCGCCTTTAGGTACCCGAGGGTGACGCTGTACCGGACCCCCTGCATGGCGGTGAACTCGACGAGCTGGACGGATCTCCGCCGGTCGGGCGCCGGCTGCCCGCCGGCGTCGGCAGCAGCGTGTGTGTCGATGGTGGAGGTCATGGCTACACATCCATAGAAGTCGTTCATGATGGACATTGCGCGCCGGAACGACCCGCTCGTGCGCCCATGGAGACCACACCCGTGTTCCTCCGCCGTTCACGTCGGCGTAAGGCCACGGCCGCATAAGCCGCCAGCGGATGCCAACATTTCCAGCCCCGAATAGCGACGTCAATAACGCACTCCCAGCACCGTAGGTATCTCCGAGGATACCGGGGGATTTGAGCTTTATTTGAGCCCCGATCCCGAATGCTGGTCGTTATTGACGACCCTGGTGGCCCGATGTAGCGTCAGCGGCGAAACACCCGGTGGCGTGCCGACTGGCCCCGGAGTGATCGGGTGACGAACCCCCGAGATTCATCTGGTGGAAATCCGGCTGCTATAGGGAGTGTGGTATCGGTGCGCTTCGGGCTTTCTTTTCTCCCCGACTGTACGCCGGAGACGAAATCTCCGCAGGACTATTTCAGCGACGCGCTGGAGTTGTCGGTCCGGGCGGAGGCGGGCGGTCTGGATTCGGTGAAGATGACCGAGCACTATCTCCACCACTACGGCGGCTACTGCCCCAGCCCGCTGGGCTTCCTGTCCGCGGTGGCCGCCCGGACGGACACGGTCAGGCTCATCACTGGGTGCGTCCTCCCGGTCTTCCACCACCCCATCCAGCTGGCGGCGGACGCCGCCCAGCTGGACGCGATCAGCGGCGGCCGGCTCGACGTAGGATTCGCCCGGGCGTACCTGCCGGACGAGTTCGACTCGCTCGGCGTACCGATGGACGAGAGCGTCGACCGCTACCGCGAGACCATCCGCGCGGTGCGGCGGATCTGGACCGAAGAGAAGGTCAGCGAAGAGACGCCCTTCTTCTCCTACCGCGACGTGACCGGCCGGCCCCGGCCCACCCAGCAGCCGCATCCGCCGATGTGGGGCGCCGCGGTGCGCACGCCGGAGAGCTTCACCTGGCTGGGCACCGAGGGGCTGGGGCTGCTGATCACGCCGATGATCTCGCCGCACGAGTTCCGCGACCAGCTGACCCTCTACCGCGACGCCTTCGAGGCGGCGCACGGCGCCTCCGGGCTGCGGCCCCGGGTCGCGGCCAGCCTGCCGCTGGTGGTCGCGGAGACCGACGAGCGTGCGGAGGAGATCGCCGAGACCTACCTGCGGCGCTACCTGGACGTCTGGGCGGAGGCCGTGAGCCCGTGGGACCGGCGGGAGTCCTCGGCCTACCGCGGCTACTCCGGCTTCGGCTGGATGCTGCGCGGGCTGCAGCCCTCCAAGCTCTACACCGAAGGCGGCGCGATCGCCGGCTCGCCGGCCACGGTCATCGACCGCATCCGCGCCTTCAACGACCACATCGGCGGCGTCGACGAGATCCTCTGGCAGATCGATTTCGGCGCGATGCCGCTCCCCGAAGCTCGGCAGACCCTGGAGCTCTTCTGTGACCAGGTTCTGCCGGAGGTGAAAGCACTCTGACCGTCGGTGCCGGCCCGCATTGTGGGAGCGGGCCGGCACCGGCCCCGAGGCCGCGTCGTGCGCGGCTGAGTCTGCTGCCGTGCCCCCGAGTAGGACGGCTGCGATGACGGCAGGGGGTGCGGCCCCGCCGTCGGCGGGGCGTGACCGCCTCCGGGTGGGATCAGCTTTCGGCGAGGATGTGGGACAGCTCCCGGTCGAGGTCGAAGTGGCGGTGTTCGGTGCCGGGGGGCACCGCGGCGTCCGTCCGCTTGAGGAACGACTCAAGCGCCCGGGCAGGGGCCTCCAGCAGGGCTTCTCCTTCCGGAGAGCTCAGCGCGATGCAGACCACCCCTTGCCCGTGGCTGCGCGACGGCCACACCCGGACGTCGCCGGTACCGGTGGGTCGGTGCAGCCCCTCCGCGAGGAGATCTCGGGCGAACACCCACTCCACGGTCTCGTCGGCGCCCGTGTGGAACGTGGCGTGCACGGCGTAGGGGTCGGCGGTGTCGTAGCGCAGGCCCGCGGGGACGGGCAGTGAGGACTCGCTGGACACGATGAGGCGCAGGTGCAGCTCGCAGCTGACCGTGGTGTTCATAAGCGCCATGGCCTTTCGCTCAGTGTGCGCTCGGGGAATCGCACGTCGGCGAACGGACCATCCCACCTCCAAGCCCGATGTAAACCCCTCTGTCCCGATTCGGGGCCGAGTCGTACCCCTTACGGCGCATTGCGGAATCTTCCCCGAGTGCCCCTGCCCGGCATTACCGGGCCGCTTCTCGGTTACTTTCCTGGCATGACTGTGCGAAACGACAAGACCGGCGGGAACACGGGAACGGGTGAATCGATCATGTCGAACGGCACGGCCGGCGGGACGGCCCCCGAGGGTGGCCGGGCATCCGGCTCGCGGGCGCCCGCGTTCATCCGCCGTTCCCGTCCGCTCCACCTCGCCTGGCGGGCGGTGATCTTCCTGGTCGGCCTCACCGTCGTCGTCCTCGGCGTGGTCATGCTGCCGCTGCCCGGTCCCGGCTGGGTTGTGATCTTCCTGGGCATGGGGGTGTGGGCCACCGAGTTCGCCTGGGCCCAACTGGCCCTGCGGTGGACCCGCCGCAAGGTCAACGAGGCCGCCCGGCGCGCCCTGGACCCGCGGGTCCGCCGGCGGAACCTGACGCTCACCGCCCTCGGCCTGGCCGCGCTCGTCGGGGTCGGCGGCTGGTACTTCGCGCGCTACGGCCTGACCGTCCCCTGGACGGCGGACGAGAGCTGAGCCGATCCGGGGAGCGGCCCCCGCCGGGCGGCGTGTTCGGACCACCCTCCGGGATGCGGTAATGTTTTCCCTGCACCCGGGCGATTAGCTCAGCGGGAGAGCACTTCGTTCACACCGAAGGGGTCACTGGTTCGATCCCAGTATCGCCCACCGGAATGCATTGTGATATGTGAGGCCCAGCCGATTATCGGCTGGGCCTCACATGTATTTCCGGAATCCCGCCGGAAGTGCCCGCGCGAATGCACCTGAGCCCCAGTCACCTTCCGCGCGGAGCACCGGTTCTGCGGTTCGGCCAGGCCGGCCCCGGAAGGGGCGAGTTGTACGACCGGCTCCAAATGGTGCTACAGTTCTTCTCGTTGCCCGGGCGATTAGCTCAGCGGGAGAGCACTTCGTTCACACCGAAGGGGTCACTGGTTCGATCCCAGTATCGCCCACCGGACAGCACGCAGGCCCTGATCGGGATACCGGTCAGGTCCTGCGGCGCGTTCGGAGCCGGCCGCTACGCCGCCGCCTCGCAGCCGTGCTCCGGCTCCAAGCGCCTGCCGCAGCCGCACCTGGCCGGCCGGAGCGGCCAGGACAGGTCCACCCGCTCCGGCGTCCCGGACCGGTCGAACCAGTTCTGCAGCCCCCGCGCCTGCGCCGCGTGCCAGATCGCCTGACGCAGGTGCAGCTCGGCCGCCGTGAGCCCGCCCAGCGCCGCCGGGTAGCGGGAACCGATCGTCCGCGTCAGCGCCAGCGCCGCCGAGGCGTCCGCCGCCGCGTCGTGCGCGCCGGCCAGCTCGACGCCGTAGTGCGCGCACAGGTCGGTCAGCGTCCGGCGGCCCTTGCGGTAGCGGTCCACGTGCTTGTCCAGCACCCGCGGATCCAGCACCACCAGTCCGGCCGCGCCCAGCCCGCCCGTCAGCGGGAGGCCGTGATGGCGGCGCAACTCCCGGTCCAGCAGCGTCAGGTCGTAGGGCGCGTTCATCACCACCACCGGCCGCCCGGCCCTGGCCTGCGCGGCCAGGGCCCGGGTTATCTCCGCCACGACGGCGCGGGCCGGACGGCCGTGCGCGCGCACGTGGTCGTCGGTGATGCCGTGCACCGCCCGGGCGCCGTCCGGGATCGGGACCCCCGGATCGGCCAGCCAGGTCTCGGTCTGCACGGGTGCGCCCGGGGCGAGTTGGACGACCAGGGCGGCCGAGACGATCCGGTCGTGCTCGACGTCCACGCCGGTGGTCTCGGTGTCGAAGGAGGCGAGTGGGCCGGTGTACCAGTAGTGCTGCATGACTGCCCCTCAGACGTGCGGTCCGCACCCCGGTGATACCCGGTTCTGACGCCCGCTCAACCGTTTGGCGCAGGCCGGGCCGGGGATCCTGGCCTTGGGCCGCTCCCGGGGGTGGCGGGCCCGGGGGGAGGCTAGGGGCGATGGCGCTGACACAGCCGCAGCCCGACGAGGCGGCGGCGGTCCTGCGGGGGAACCTCGCGGTGACGGCCTGCATGGAGACGCTGCAGGTCGGCTACCTGCACGCGGTCGCCGCGGCGGCCGGCTGCTCGCTCTCCCAGCCCTTCCCGGACAACGGCATCGACTGGCAGGTCAGCCACGGCTCCCGGGCGCACGAGGTCGACGACGAGGTCACCATCAAGATCCAGCTCAAGGCGACCCAGCAGATCGCGCCCGACCCGGCCGGGCCGTTCTTCAGCTTCACCCTGGACAACGACCACCTGCGCAAGCTCGCCCGGGCCCGCGTCGCGGTGCCCCGGATCCTCGTCGTCATGCTGCTGCCGCGCCGGGTCGACCACTGGCTGGCGGCCCGGCCGGACGCGCTCGAACTGCGGCACTGCTGCTACTGGGTCAACCTGGCCGGCCACCCCGTCACCGGGCAGCGCCGCACCAACGTCCGGGTGCCCACCACGAAGGTCTTCGACGACCGCGCGCTGTGCGACATCATGGCCAGGGTCGGCGCGGGCGGCAGCCCGTGACGGCCCGGCCCCGGCCGGGAGGAGCCGCACCCATGACACCACCCCACGCACCGGGCGAGCCCGACGGAGTCCTGCCCGGCGGCGGCCTGCCCGACCCGGCCACCGTCGACCCCGCGGTGCTCGCCACCCTGCTCGCCCGGCACGGCTGGGTGCGGCGCGGCGGCCCCGCCGCCCGGTACGGCCGCTGGACGCCCCCGGACGACGACCCCGGCACCAGCCTGCTCGTCCCCGCCGGCGACGGCTTCGACGACGCGGTCGACCTCCTCACCGACGCCGTCACCGCCCTGTCCCGCTCGCACAGCCCCTCCGCCCGCTCGATCCTGCTCGCCCTCTCCGTGCCCGGCGACGAACTGCGCTGGCACCGCGACGTGCCCGGACCGGCCGGCACCGCGCCCTGGGAGGACGCCGAACGGCTCGGGCGGGCGGCCCGCGCCATGCTCGCCGCCGGGGCCAAGGCCGGACGGACCAGGGCCGCCTACTTCGGCGCCCGGCTGGACACCTGGGCCGACGACTTCCTGGACCGCGTCCTGGTCGTCGAACAGGGCGCCGGCCTCACCGCCTACACCCCCGCCCCCGAGGGGCGCGCCGCCGTCACCACCCTCGTCCGCGCGCTGGAGGCACTGCGCGACGCCGTCGACTACCGGCGGGTCAGCGGCGGGCCGGAGGCCTTCGAGAACGCCGTCCAGGCCGGGGTCAGCCGCGAGCTCGTGCAGTCCGTCGAGGAACTCGTGCGCGGCGCGACCGCCGCGCAGCTCGCGGTCGCCTGGTCGGCCGCCGCCGGCACACCGGGCGGCTTCGGCGAGCGCCGCGTCGTCCTCGACTTCTCGCCCGGCGACCTGCCCGCCCTCGCCGAGGCCGCCGAACTCCTGGAGCGCATCGAGCCCGCCGTCGCCGTCACCGTCGTCGGCGTCGTCGTCCGCCTCAAGCGCGCCGACCCGACCGGCCCCGGCACCGTCCGTCTGCGGATCCTCGGCGGCGCCGAGGTCCGCGAGCTCAAGGTCCGGCTGCCCGACCCCGACTACCGGCTCGCCGCCGAGGCCCACCTCGCGGGCGTCCCGGTGCGGGTCGCGGGCCGGCTGGAGAGCCGCGGCGGCTTCCGCCGGCTCACCCGGCCGCAGGGCCTTGAGCTGTGCGGATGGGACGAGGGCGACCGAGAGCGGCTGCTCAAGGGACTGACGGACGGGGGAGAAGGCGGCTAGATCGCCGTCGGTGGACGGTGGGGGCGGCGCTCTCGGTACCATCGTCACGCGCAGCGCAGTGTTGCGTCCTCTAATCCAGCACGTCAGGAGAGACCGGTGACGGACGTCCGGGTAATCATCAACCGCGAACCCGATCGGGAAGAGCGCGTGGTGACCACGGGCACTACGGCCGCCGAGCTCTTCGCCGACGACCGTTCGATCATCGCCGCCCGCGTCGGCGGCCAGCTCAAGGACCTCGCCTACGCCGTCCAGGACGGCGACGAGGTCGAGCCGGTCGCGATCGGCAGCAAGGACGGCCTGGACATCCTGCGCCACTCCACCGCGCACGTCATGGCGCAGGCCGTGCAGCAGCTCTTCCCCGAGGCCAAGCTCGGCATCGGCCCGCCGGTCAAGGACGGCTTCTACTACGACTTCGACGTCGAGAAGCCCTTCCACCCCGATGACCTCAAGGCCATCGAGAAGAAGATGCAGGAGATCATCAAGCGCGGGCAGAAGTTCTCCCGCCGCGTGGTCACCGACGAGTCCGCCCGTGAGGAGCTGGCCGCCGAGCCGTACAAGCTGGAGCTGATCGGCCTCAAGGGCTCCGCCGCCACCGCCGGCGAGGGCGCCGACGTCGAGGTCGGCGCCGGCGAGCTCACCATCTACGACAACCTGGACGCCAAGAGCGGCGACCAGTGCTGGGGCGACCTCTGCCGCGGCCCGCACCTGCCCAGCACCCGGCACATCCCGGCGTTCAAGCTGATGCGCAACGCGGCCGCCTACTGGCGCGGCAGCGAGAAGAACCCCATGCTCCAGCGCATCTACGGGACCGCCTGGCCGAGCAAGGACGAGCTGAAGGCCCACCTCGACTTCCTGATCGAGGCCGAGAAGCGCGACCACCGCAAGCTCGGCAACGAGCTCGACCTCTTCTCCATCCCCGAGGAGATCGGCTCCGGCCTCGCCGTCTTCCACCCCAAGGGCGGCATCATCCGCCGCGCCATGGAGGACTACTCGCGCAAGCGGCACGAGGAAGAGGGCTACGAGTTCGTCTACACCCCGCACGCCACCAAGGGGAAGCTCTTCGAGAAGAGCGGCCACCTCGACTGGTACGCGGACGGCATGTACCCGCCCATGCAGCTCGACGAGGGCGTGGACTACTACCTCAAGCCGATGAACTGCCCGATGCACAACCTGATCTTCGACGCGCGCGGCCGCTCGTACCGTGAACTGCCGCTGCGCCTCTTCGAGTTCGGGACGGTGTACCGGTACGAGAAGTCCGGCGTCGTGCACGGCCTGACCCGGGCCCGCGGCTTCACGCAGGACGACGCGCACATCTACTGCACCCGCGAGCAGATGGCGGAGGAGCTCGACTCCACGCTGACCTTCGTGCTCAACCTGCTCCGCGACTACGGTCTGACCGACTTCTACCTGGAGCTGTCGACCAAGGACCCGGAGAAGTTCGTCGGCAGCGACGAGACCTGGGAGGAGGCCACCCGCGTCCTCGCGGCCGTGGCCGAGAAGCAGGGCCTTCCGCTGGTGCCGGACCCGGGTGGCGCGGCCTTCTACGGCCCGAAGATCTCGGTCCAGGCGAAGGACGCGATCGGCCGCACCTGGCAGATGAGCACCATCCAGCTGGACTTCAACCTGCCGGAGCGCTTCGACCTGGAGTACACCGCGGCGGACGGCTCGCGTCAGCGGCCGGTCATGATCCACCGCGCGCTGTTCGGCTCGATCGAGCGCTTCTTCGCGGTGCTGCTGGAGCACTACGCCGGCGCCATGCCGCCGTGGCTGGCCCCGGTCACCGTGACCGGCATCCCGATCACCGACGAGCACGTCCCGTACCTGCTGGAGGTCGCGGCCGAGCTGAAGGAGCACGGGATCCGGGTCGAGGTCGACACCTCGGACGACCGCATGCAGAAGAAGATCAGGAACGCCCAGAAGAGCAAGGTTCCGTTCATGCTGATCGCCGGCAACGACGACATCGAGGCCGGGGCCGTCTCCTTCCGCTACCGCAACGGCGAGCAGAAGAACGGCGTGCTGGTCGCGGACGCCGTCGCGGAGATCGTGGACGCGGTGAAGAACCGCATCCAGGTGTGACGTCGCAGTCCGGTTGACCCCGACGCGGGGCAGGCTCCTGAGGAGTCTGCCCCGCGCGGCTTTGCAGGGGGCCTCGGGCGAATATGCTGATCAGCATGACGACTGAGCCGGAACTGCAGCGGGGCGTCGGTGAGCCGGACGGCTTCCGCCGCCTGTGGACCCCCCATCGGATGGCGTACATCCAGGGTGAGAACAAGCCCACCGGCCCGGCTCCGGACGACGGTTGCCCGTTCTGCTCGATCCCGTCGCTGAGCGACGAGGACGGGCTGGTCGTCGCGCGCGGCACGTCCGTCTTCGCGGTACTGAACCTCTATCCGTACAACGGCGGCCACTTGATGGTGGTCCCGTACCGGCACGTCGCGGACTACACCGACCTGGACGAGGCCGAGACCGCCGAGCTGGCCGGGTTCACCAAGAAGGCGATGACCGCGCTGCGGGCCGCCTCCGGCGCGCACGGGTTCAACATCGGGATGAACCAGGGCGCGGCGGCCGGGGCGGGGATCGCGGCGCACCTGCACCAGCACGTGGTGCCGCGCTGGGGCGGGGACACCAACTTCATGCCGGTGGTGGGGCACACGAAGGTGCTGCCGCAGCTGCTGGCGGACACCCGCAAGATGCTGGCCGAGGTCTGGCCGCAGGACTGAGCGGACGCGCGTGAGCGGAGGGGCCCGTCACCGGGAGTACCGGTGACGGGCCCCTCCGTCGTGTCGCCCGGCCGATCGCTCAGCCCGCGTCGAACTGGTCGACCTTGTACGGCCGGGTGCCCTGCGCCTCGGACTTGATGATCGAGGTGCGGTTCTTGAAGAAGCGCTCGGTGTCGAGGTCGTGCTCCTCCAGGAACTCCAGCGTGGCGGCGTGGACCGCGCTGAGCACCGGGACGGAGGCGTTGAGCGCGTTGTCCGTCATGAAGCGGCTGCTCCACGGCGGGTTCGCCCAGGCGTGCCGGAAGCCGAAGGGCTCGGGCAGGCCGATGCCGCCGCCGAGCCAGGCGAGCAGCCCGGGGATGCGGACCAGGGGTGCGCGCAGGGCCTGGCGCACCACTTCGTCGTTGTCGATCAGGGGGAGCTGGACGGTCCGCTCCTCCCAGAACTTGCCGGTCTTCTGGATCGTCTTCTCCTTGGGGGCGGGCTTGTCCCCGAAGACGCCGGCGACCGGGCCGAGCGCGTAGCCGGCGACCGTCACGGTGAGGGTGTTGGCGAGCAGGGTGACGGTGACGGTGAAGGTGATGATCAGCTTGCCGTCGAAGGTGATGAACTGGGTGGCGAGGTAGTGCCGGGCGCCGCCGCCGGAGAAGGTCTGCTTGTCGGCGATGGTCTGGACGGCGAAGTCGCGCATCCGGTCGCCGTCCATGTCGGCGCCCGCGGGGCGGGAGATCTCGTCGGCGTTCTCGCCGACTTCGAGCACCGCCCACTGCTTGATCGAGACGTTGGTCATGCCGCTGTTGGCGACCTCGCTGATCGAGAGCCCCTTGAGGTGGGCGCCGATCTTGCGGACGAGGTCCCAGGGGTGGAAGGCGCGGAAGTCGCTGTGGCCCTCGGCGGGCCGCAGCACGTCGACGAGTCGCCATTCGCCCCAGCGGCGGCCGACGCCGAGGATGCCCTTGGGGCCGGCGTAGTGCTGGACGTTGGTCTCCTGCTCGGCTTCGAGGCGGCCGAGCTTGTCGCGCAGGTCGACGGCCTTCTTGTCGAGGTCGTCGCGGGGGACGGCCTTGGCGACGGTGGCGGCGACGGCGTTGCCCTCGACGAGGGCCTGCCAGCGGGCGCGCAGTTCGCGGGTGGAGCGCAGGACGATGCGTTTGGCGAGGAACCAGCCGATCACCGGGGCGATCATGGTGATGCGCAGGTAGAGGCCGAGGAGTCCGGCGGCCGGGGGGCGCAGGGCGAGGAGGACGGCGACGGCGCCGGCGGCGAGGAGGGCGAGGCCGCCGTAGACCTCGTTCTGGCGGGACTTGTCCTTGAGGAGCCAGGTGCGGAGGTAGAACGCGGCCAGCCAGATGAGGCTTCCGGGCAGGGCGAGGAGGCCGAACACCACGGTGATGGTGGTGAGTTGGCGGTCCCGGTTGCCGCGGAACTCCTGGGCGGCGAGGCAGTGTTCGACGATCTGGCGGGTGTCGGTGCCGAAGGAGGGCACGATGGGCTTGCGGGTCGCGCCGAGGGCGCGGGCGATGACGGCGGTGCTGAAGGCCTCGCCGAGATTGGCTCGGAACAGCCGGAAGCGTGGCTTCTTGTAGGTGGCGGCGCCGATCTTCTCGACGAAGGGTTCGATCTCGCCGTCCCGGTAGGCCGCGGAGGAGAGCGCCTGGGTGACGGCGGTCTGCGGGCCGGCGTCGGTCCGGGGTATCTGCGCACCCGGGGTCATGTCGAGTGTGGTCACGGTGGTGTCCCCTCCTCCCCTTGTCAGCGGCAGGTTACCGTGCCGTGGTGGTGCTGCGCGGATGATCGTCTGAAGTACCGTCACGATCGGGCCGCGTTGGCTGCCGCGTTGGTTCGAGAGGCATGATGCCCAGCTTCGCCGGTGTCGATACCCGGTGGTTCCGGTCCGGTGGCGTGGGTGCAGGATGATCGTGACTGCGATGGAAGGGGTTGCCGTGAAGGATCCGGTGCTGGTCTTCGACGGGGACTGCGCGTTCTGCTCGTCGTGCCTGGGGTGGGCGGAGCGGTATCTGCGGCAGACGCTGGCGTCGGGGGGCTGGGAGGCGGTGCCGTTCCAGTTCGCCGATCTGGCGGCGCTGGACGCGCGGGCGGGTGGCGCGGGCGAGGTCACCTGGGAGCGTGCGGAGCGCGAGGTGCTGTGGGTGACTCCGGCGGGGCGGGTGTACGGGGGTGCGCAGGCGGTGGCGCGGCTGCTGATGCGGTCGGGCGGCGCGTGGGCGTACCTGGGCGCGCTGTTGACGCTGGCTCCGGTGCGGCCGGTGGTGGGCGTGGTGTACCGCTGGGTGGCGAGGAACCGGCACCGGATGCCGGGTGGTACGCCGGCGTGCGCGCTGCCGAACCGGCAGGCCGTTCAGTCGTCGTAGCGTTCGGCGACGGCGGCGGGCATGGGTTCGTGCCGCAGGTAGGCGCGGCTGAACTCGGCGGTTCCGTGGGTGAGGGAGCGCAGGTCGAGGGGGTAGCGGGTGAGTTCGAGCTCGGGGACCTCGGCGCGCAGGAGGGTGAGTCCGGGGCCGGCGTTGTCGCTGCCGAGGACGCGGCCGCGGCGTGCGGAGAGGTCCCCGAGGACGGCGCCGAGGTAGTCGTCGGGGAGCAGGACGCTGACGGCGGCGACGGGTTCGAGCAGGCGGATGACGGCGTGTTCGGCGGCGTCGCGCAGGGCGAGGGCGGCGGCGGTCTGGAAGGACGCGTCGGAGGAGTCGACGGAGTGGGCCTTGCCGTCGGTGAGGGTGACGCGGACGTCGACGAGCGGGTGTCCGGTGGCGACGCCCTTGGCGAGCTGGGCGCGGACGCCCTTCTCGACGGACGGGATGAAGTGCTTGGGCACGGCGCCGCCGACGACGTGTTCCTGGAACTCGAAGCCGGAGCCGGCGGGGAGGGGTTCGACTTCGAGGTCGCAGATGGCGTACTGGCCGTGGCCGCCGGACTGCTTGACGAGCCGGCCGTGGCCGGCGGCGGCGCTGCCGAAGGTCTCGCGCAGCGCGACCTTGGGCTCGACGGTGTCGACGTGGACGCCGTGGCGGGTGCGCAGGCGGTCGAGGACGACGTCGGCGTGGGCCTCGCCGGTGCACCAGAGGACGAGCTGGTGGGTGTCGGGGTTCTGTTCGAGGCGCAGGGCCGGGTCCTCGGCGGTGAGCCGGGTGAGGGCCTGGGAGAGCTTGTCGTCGTCGGCCTTGCTGTGGGCTTCGACGGCGATGGGCAGCAGGGGTTCGGGGAGGGTCCAGCCGTCGAGTTCGACGGGGTGGCCGGGGTCGTGGACGGTGTCGCCGGCGCGGGCGGTGGTGAGTTTGGCGGCGCAGACGAGGTCGCCGGCGACGGCGTGCGGGACGGGGCGCTGGAGTTTGCCGAAGGGGCTGCTGAGGGCGGTGACGCGTTCGTCGCCGTCCTGGTCGGCGGGGTGCGCGGGGCCGGTGAGGTGGATGCGGGTGTCGGGGCGCAGGGTGCCGGCGTAGACGCGCAGGAGGCTGATGCGGCCGACGTAGGCGTCGCCGGTGACGCGGATGACCTGGGCGGCGAGGGGGGCGTCGGGGTCGCAGGCGGGCCCGGGGCGGGTGCGTTCGGTGGGGTCGGGGAAGGTGTGGGCGATGAGGTCGAGGAGTTCGGCGGCGCCGAGGCCGTTCTCGCTGGTGGGGACGGCGGGGTGGAGGGTGCAGGCGAGGACTTCGCGGCGCATGCCCGCTTCGAGGGCGTCGGTGTCGAGGGTGTCGCCGGCGAGGTAGCGCTCCATGAGGGCGTCGTCCTGGCCGGAGATGGCTTCGACGAGGCTCTCGCGGGCGGGTGCGGTGTCGGGCAGGGGGGTGGCGTCGCCGTAGGTCTGTCCGGTGAGCAGGTCGACGCTGCCGTCGGGGTGGCCGTCGTGGTGGACGGGCAGGAACAGCGGGCGCAGGGTGTCGGGGCCGAGCTCGAAGGCGTCGTGGCAGGCGGTGAGGATGTCGTCGAAGCCGGCGCGGGCGAGGTCGAGCTTGGCGACGGCGACGGCGCGGGGGATGCCTTCGGCGGCGCACTCGCGCCAGAGGGCGCGGGTGGGGGCGGTGACGGGGTCGGTGGCGGAGACGACGAAGACGGCGGCGTCGGCGGCGTGCAGGGCGGCGCGCAGGTCGGCGGCGAAGTCGGGGTGGCCGGGCGGGTCGATCAGGTTGATCTTGGTGCCGCGCCATTCGAGGGGGAGCAGCGCGAGCTGGACGGAGCGCTGCTGCTGGTGCTCGATGTCCTCGTGGTCGGAGACGGTGGTGCCGTCGGCGACGCGGCCGGCCCGGCCGGTGGCGCCGGCGGTGAGGGCGAGGGTTTCGGCGAGGGTGGTCTTGCCCACACCGCTGCAGCCGATGAGGACGACGTTGCGCAGGTCGCGGGGGCCGGTGACGTTGGGGGCCTGGCCGGCTCGTGCGGTGCTGCGGTCGGGCATCGGGGTCTCCTCCCGTGGCGCCGAGGCTGTCTTTCGAAAGTCTAGGGTCGGGTCTCGCCGGGGCGCGTGTCGTGCGGGCGGCCGATCGTGGTGCGCGTGTGCGGGTCGGTCGGTGCGCCGTCGGGCGGTGCGTGCGCCGGAGCGTGTCGTCGGCGTGGCTACGATGGGTGCGCCGGGCGGGCTGATCCGTCCGGCCGTCTGCCGCGCGTGTTGCGCCAGGCGGGTACCAGGGAGATCGGAGCGGTCGGGAAGGCCATGCTCAACAAATACGCGCGTGCCTTCTTCACACGTGTCCTGACCCCGTTCGCCGCGTTCCTGATCCGGCTGGGCGTGAGCCCGGACGCCGTGACGCTGATCGGTACCGCCGGTTCGGTGGCCGGTGCGCTGGTGTTCTTCCCGCGCGGGGAGTTCTTCTGGGGCACCATCACGATCACGCTGTTCATCTTCTCGGACCTGGTGGACGGGAACATGGCGCGCCAGCTGGGCCGGAGCACCAAGTGGGGCGCGTTCCTGGACTCGACGCTGGACCGGGTCGCCGACGCGGCGATCTTCGGCGGTCTGGCGATGTGGTACGCGGGCAAGGGCGACAACAACCTGCTGTGCGCGGTGGCGATCGTGTGCCTGGCGAGCGGTCTGGTGGTGTCGTACACGAAGGCGCGGGCGCAGAGCCAGGGCCTGCCGTGCGACGTGTCGGGGCTGGTGGAGCGGGCCGAGCGGCTGGTGGCCAGCCTGGTGGCGGCCGGGGTCGCGGGTCTGCACGAGTTCGGGGTGCCGTACGTGGAGTGGCTGCTGCCGGTGGCGCTGTGGCTGGTCGCGGTGGGCAGCCTGATCACGGTGCTGCAGCGGATGCTGACCGTGCGCCGCGAGGCGTTCGAGGCCGACCGTGTGGCGGCCGGGAGCTGATGGGGGGCGTCCTGCGGTGACGGACCGACTGGTGTACTGGGCGTACGCGCTGGGCTGGGCGGTGCTGAAGCACCTGCCCGAGCGGGTGGCGCGGGCGCTGTTCGACCGGCTGGCGGACTACGCGTGGCGCAAGCGCGGCAAGCGGGTGCTGCAGCTGGAGGCGAACCTGCGGCGGGTCCGTCCCGGGCTGGACGAGGTGGCGCTGCGTGCGCTGTCGCGGGCGGGGATGCGCTCGTACCTGCGGTACTGGATGGAGTCGTTCCGGCTGCCGGTGTGGAGCCGGGAGCGGATTGCCAGGGACGTGCGGGTGGAGGGTTTCGAGCACCTGCGCGGGGCGCTGGAGGCCGGCCGGGGCGCGGTGATAGCGCTGCCGCACATGGGCAACTGGGACCTCGCGGGCACCTGGGTCGCGCAGCAGGGCCATCCGTTCACGACGGTCGCCGAGCGGCTGAAGCCGGAGCGGCTGTTCGACCGGTTCGTGGAGTTCCGGGAGGGCCAGGGCATGGAGGTCCTGGCACTGACCGGCGGCGGGGTGAACGTGATCGGCACCCTGGCGCGGCGGCTGCGCGAGGGGCGGCTGGTGTGCCTGGTGGGGGACCGGGACCTGTCGGAGGCGGGCATCGAGGTGTCGTTCTTCGGCGAGGCGACGCGGATGCCGGCCGGTCCCGCGGCGCTGTGCCAGCGGACGGGGGCGGCGCTGCTGCCGGTGACGCTCTGGTACGACGGGCCGCTACTGCGGGCGCTGATCCACCCGGAGGTGCCGGTGCCGGCGGAGGGGGACCGCAAGGAGCGGACGCTGGCGATGACGCAGGCGATGGCGGACGTGTGGGAGCGGGGGATCGCGAAGCACCCCGAGGACTGGCACATGCTGCAGCGCTTCTGGCTGGCCGACCTTCCCGTCCGTGAGACGGTTGGGGGGACAGCGGGGGAGCAGGTGGGGGAGCGGGTCCTGCCGGTGCGCGGGGACGCGCCGGAGCCGGCCGGCGAGCCCGCGGCGGAGGCGACCGGGTCCTGAGACGCCGGGCCCGCTGCCGTACCGGAGCACGCGAAGGAGCATGAGGAACCCGTGAAGATCGGCATCGTCTGCCCGTACGACTGGGACGTCCCCGGCGGGGTGCAGTTCCACATCCGGGACCTGGCCGAGCACCTGATCGGCCTCGGACACGAGGTGTCGGTGCTGGCGCCCGCGGAGGACGACGAGGCGCTGCCGCCGTACGTGGTCTCGGCCGGGCGGGCGGTGGCGGTGCCGTACAACGGCTCGGTGGCGCGGCTGAGCTTTGGGATCCTGTCGGCGGCGCGGGTGCGGCGGTGGCTGCACGACGGGCGGTTCGACATCCTGCACGTGCACGAGCCGGCCTCGCCGAGCCTGTCGATGCTGGCCGCGTGGTCGGCGTCCGGGCCGATGGTGGGGACGTTCCACACGTCGAACCCGCGCTCGCGGGCGATGATCGCGGCCTCGCCGATCCTCCAGCCCGGTCTGGAGAAGATGCGGGCCCGGATCGCGGTGTCGGAGTACGCGCGGCGCACGCTGGTCGAGCACCTGGGCGGGGACGCGGTGGTGATCCCCAACGGCGTGGACGTCGGCTTCTTCGCGGAGGCCGAGCCGGACGAGCGCTGGACGGGCGGCGCGGCGGCCGGCGAGCCGGGCACGATCGGCTTCATCGGGCGGATCAACGAGCCGCGCAAGGGCCTGCCGACGCTGCTGGCGGCGCTGCCGCGGATCCTGGCCGAGCGGCCGGGCGTGCGGCTGCTGGTGGCGGGCAAGGGCGACGAGGAGGAGGCCGTGGCGGGCCTCGCGCCCGAGGTGCGGGCGCAGGTCGAGTTCCTGGGCATGGTGAGCGACCGCGAGAAGGCGCGGCTGCTGCGCAGCGTGGACCTGTACGTGGCGCCGAACACCGGCGGCGAGAGCTTCGGGATCATCCTCGTCGAGGCGATGTCGGCGGGCGCGCCGGTGCTGGCGAGCGACCTGGACGCGTTCAAGCAGGTGCTGGACGGCGGTGACGCGGGCGAGCTGTTCCCGGTCGAGGACGCGGACGCGCTGGCGAAGTCGGCGCTGCGGCTGCTGGGGGACCCGGCGCGGCTGGAGGAGCTGCGGAAGGCGGCGTCGCGGCACGTGCGGCGCTTCGACTGGTCGACGGTCGGCGCGGACATCCTCGCGGTGTACGAGACGGTGACGGCGGGCGCGGCTGCGGTCGTCGAGGAGGACGTGCGCAGCGGGCGGCGGGGCCGGTTCGGGCTGGCCAGGGACTGATCCGGGTGTGAGCGGGGTTAGGGTCGGGCGTCCGTACTGCCGTGACCCATGGGGGCAACGATGCCGCAGATCTCCGTCGACTACTCGGCCGGCCTGGCCGGTGCCTTCGACCGCCGGGCGCTGGGCCTGGCGATCAACCGGCTCGCGGTGAGCACGATCGACGCGAAGCCGGAGGCGTGCAAGACGCTCTTCCGGGCCAACGACGAGTTCGTGGTGGGGGAGAGCGAGGGCGCCGACGCCCAGGTGTACGTCCAGTTCCAGATCTTCCCGGGCCGCACGCCGGAGGCGAAGGCGGCGCTCAGCGAGGGCGTCCTGGCGCTGCTGGCCGCGCACGTCACGCCGCCGGCCGGCACCCGGCTGTTCACCGCGGTGAACGTCGAGGACATCGACCGGGGGAGTTACCGGAACGCTACCGCCGCCTGACCGGGCGGCCTGCGTTCCACGTTTCTCCGGCCCGGTAACGTAGCGGCCCGTGACTACGTGGATCTGGGCCGGCGTGGCCGTGGTGCTGTTCGGCATGTACCTGAGTTGGACGGCCGGTCGGCTGGACCGGTTGCACGCCCGGATCGACGCGGCCCGGGCGGCGCTGGACGCGCAGCTGGTCCGCCGGGCGTCGGTGGCGATGGAGCTGGCGACCTCGTCGCTGCTGGACCCGGCGGCGTCGCTGCTGCTGCTGGACGCGGCGCACGCGGCCCGGCAGGCCGACGACGAGCAGCGCGAGGTGGCGGAGAGCCAGCTGAGCCTGGCGCTGCGGGCGGTGCTGGCCGAGCCGGAACAGGTGGCGGCGCTGGTGGCGGAGCCGGGCGGCGACGAGGCCGTGAGGGACCTCACGGCGGCGGTGCGGCGGGTGCCGATGGCGCGCCGGTTCCACAACGACGCGGTGCGGGCGGCCCGGGCTGTGCGCCAGCACCGGCTGGTGCGGTACTTCCGGCTGGCGGGCAAGGCGCCCTTCCCGATGGCCTTCGAGATGGACGACGCGCCGCCTCCGGCGCTCACCCCGGAGGGCGCTCCGGCCTGACGTCCGGATAGGGCCTGTTTGTCGCATCCGGTGGGGCGGGCTGGACTTGGTGGCGCATGGATGCGTCAATTCATGCGCCTACCATAGGGCGATAGCACTGGTTCATCTTCGAGTGAGGTCTCACGTGTCCACCACCCCCACCACCGCAGACCAGCCGCAGATCGGCACCGCCCGGGTGAAGCGCGGCATGGCCGAGCAGCTCAAGGGCGGTGTGATCATGGACGTGGTCAACGCCGAGCAGGCCAAGATCGCCGAGGACGCCGGCGCTGTCGCCGTCATGGCGCTGGAGCGGGTCCCGGCCGACATCCGCAAGGACGGCGGCGTCGCCCGCATGTCGGACCCCAACATGATCGAGGAGATCATCGAGGCGGTCTCGATCCCGGTCATGGCCAAGTCCCGCATCGGCCACTTCGTCGAGGCCCAGGTCCTGCAGTCGCTCGGTGTCGACTACATCGACGAGTCCGAGGTCCTGACCCCGGCCGACGAGGTCAACCACTCGGACAAGTGGGCCTTCACCACCCCCTTCGTCTGCGGCGCCACCAACCTGGGCGAGGCCCTGCGCCGCATCGCCGAGGGCGCGGCCATGATCCGCTCGAAGGGCGAGGCCGGCACCGGCAACGTCGTCGAGGCGGTCCGCCACCTGCGCCAGATCAAGAACGAGATCGGCCAGCTGCGCGCCCTGGACCACAACGAGCTGTACGCCGCCGCCAAGGAGCTGCGCGCCCCGTACGAGCTGGTCAAGGAGGTCGCCGAGCTCGGCAAGCTGCCGGTCGTGCTGTTCTCCGCCGGTGGCGTGGCCACCCCTGCCGACGCCGCGCTGATGCGCCAGCTGGGCGCCGAGGGCGTCTTCGTCGGCTCGGGCATCTTCAAGTCGGGCGACCCGGCCAAGCGCGCCGCCGCCATCGTGAAGGCCACCACCTTCTTCGACGACCCGAAGATCATCGCGGACGCCTCGCGCAACCTCGGCGAGGCCATGGTCGGCATCAACTGCGACACCCTGCCGGAGACCGAGCGCTACGCCAACCGCGGCTGGTAATCGCTTCCCCCCGCACCGAGCCGGGGCGCCCCCCCGCCCCGGCGCGCGGCGGGGGGCGCGCCGCCACACCCCCCCCTGGTTAAAGTGCAAGTAATAGAGAGAGATTATGACTATTTAGTAAAAAATATAC
>NZ_JBHWGD010000008.1:0-11099 GCF_042733235.1 Kitasatospora sp. NPDC059722 | reverse complement strand
TCTCTTTTTTTTTTTTTCACACTATATTCCCTATACCACATCTTTTTTTTTTTTCCCCCAACACACCCCCCCCCCCCCCCCCCCGCTCCCCCGGCCCCCCCCCCCCCCCGCGCCACGCACTCCCCCAGAAGATCGAACGAGGTTGAAGACCGTGAGCACTCCCGTCATCGGCGTCCTCGCCCTGCAGGGCGACGTCCGTGAGCACCTGGTGGCGCTGGCCGAGGCCGACGCGCTCGCCCGTCCGGTGCGCCGCGCCGAGGAGCTGGCCGAGGTCGACGCGCTGGTCATCCCCGGCGGTGAGTCCACCACCATGTCCAAGCTGGCCCTGCTGTTCGACGTGATGCAGCCGCTGCGCGAGCGGGTCGCCGCCGGGATGCCGGTGTACGGCACCTGCGCGGGCATGATCATGCTGGCGGACAAGATCCTCGACGGCCGTGAGGACCAGGAGACCGTCGGCGGCATCGACATGACCGTGCGGCGCAACGCCTTCGGCCGCCAGAACGAGTCCTTCGAGTCCGGGATCGCCTTCGACGGCCTGGGCGACGCGCCGGTGCACGGCGTGTTCATCCGCGCGCCCTGGGTCGAGGCCGTCGGTGCCGGCGTGCAGGTGCTGGCCGAGCTCCCCGCCGCGGACGGCCCGGAGAGCCGCATCGTCGCGGTGCGCCAGGGGAACCTGCTGGCCACGTCGTTCCACCCGGAGCTCACCGGCGACCACCGGGTGCACGCCTACTTCGTACGGATGGTCGAGGAGCACCTCGCCGCGTAGCCCGCGGGGCCGTGTGCTGACCGTGTGCTCCTCACCGGTGACGACACCGGTAAGATCTCATCTGTTTCATTTCCCTTTGGCGACGTAAAGGAGCTGGCGATGTCCGGCCACTCTAAGTGGGCTACCACCAAGCACAAGAAGGCCGTGATCGACGCCAAGCGCGGCAAGCTCTTCGCCAAGATGATCAAGAACATCGAGGTGGCGGCGCGTACCGGCGGTCCCGACCCGCAGGGCAACCCGACCCTCTACGACGCCATCCAGAAGGCGAAGAAGAGCTCGGTCCCGATCGACAACATCAACCGCGCCGTCAAGCGCGGTGGCGGTCTGGAGGCCGGCGGCGCCGACTACCAGACCATCATGTACGAGGGCTACGGCCCGAACGGCGTCGCGGTCCTGATCGAGTGCCTCACCGACAACCGCAACCGCGCCGCCTCCGACGTGCGCGTCGCCATGACCCGCAACGGCGGCTCGATGGCCGACCCGGGCTCGGTGTCCTACCTGTTCACCCGCAAGGGCGTCGTGATCGTGCCCAAGGCCGACGGCGTGGACGAGGACAAGCTCTTCGAGGTCGTCCTCGACCAGGAGCCCGAGGAGATCAACGACCTCGGCGACTCGTTCGAGATCGTCTCCGAGGCCTCCAAGATGGTCGCCGTGCGCACCGCGCTGGTGGACGCCGGCGTCGACTACGACTCGGCCGAGGCCAACTTCCTCCCGAGCATGCAGGTCGAGCTGGACGTCGACGGCGCCCGCAAGATCCTCAAGCTGATCGACGCGCTGGAGGACAGCGACGACGTGCAGAACGTCTTCGCCAACTTCGACATCTCCGACGAGGTCGGTGCGCAGCTCGACGCCGAGTGAGTCACCCGGTGACCGGTCCGGCGTGACCGTTCTCACTTCCCGGCCCGGTGGTCCCTGGACCACCGGGCCGGTGTCGTCGGTCGGGTTGTCCGACCGGGACGGTAGCCTTCGCAGGTCGAGGACGAGAGGCGGGGCGTGACGTGCGGGTACTGGGCGTGGACCCGGGGCTGACCAGGTGCGGTGTCGGCGTGGTCGAGGGCACGCCGGGGCGGCCGCTGCGGATGGTCGGGGTCGGCGTGGTGCGCACGCCCGCGGACGCCGAGATCGGGCCGCGGCTGCTGCTGGTCGAGCAGGGCATCGAGGCGTGGCTCGACGAGCACCGGCCCGACCTGGTCGCCGTCGAGCGGGTCTTCGCCCAGCACAACGTGCGGACGGTGATGGGCACCGCCCAGGCCAGCGCGGTCGCGATGCTGTGCGCCACCCGGCGCGGCATCCCGGTCACCCTGCACACCCCGAGCGAGGTCAAGGCCGCCGTCACCGGCTCGGGCCGGGCCGACAAGGCGCAGGTCACCGCCATGGTGCAGCGCCTGCTGCGGCTGGACGCCCCGCCGAAGCCGGCCGACGCCGCCGACGCGCTGGCGCTGGCCATCTGCCACATCTGGCGCGGCCGGACGACGAACCGGCTGGAGGCCGCGATCCAGGCGGCCCGCGCCACCCCCCAGAGAGGAAGCATCCGGTGATCGCCTTCGTACAAGGACCCGTGGCGGCCATCTCCACCGGGCTCGCGGTCGTCGAGGTCGGCGGGGTCGGCATGGCGGTGCAGTGCACGCCGAACACGCTGGCCGGGCTGCGGCTGGGCGAGCCGGTCCGGCTCGCGACCTCGCTGGTCGTCCGGGAGGACTCGCTGACGCTGTTCGGCTTCGCCGACGACGACGAGCGGGCCGTGTTCGAGATCCTGCAGGCCGCGCCGGGCGTCGGGCCCAAGCTGGCGCAGGCGATCCTCGGCGTGCACAGTCCGGACGCGCTCCGGCTGGCGGTGGCGAGCGGGGACGAGAAGGCGCTGGTGGCGGTGCCCGGTATCGGCAAGGCCAAGGCGGCCAAGCTGCTGCTGGAGTACAAGGACAAGCTGGGCGCTCCGCACGGCAGCGTCCCGGCGCAGAAGCCGCTCGCCGCCGGGCCCGCGCCGTGGAGCGAGCAACTGCACTCCGCGCTGGTCGGCCTCGGGTACGCGCCGCGGGAGGCGGACGAGGCGGTCGCCGCGGTCGCCCCGGAGGCGGAGGCGCAGGCCGTCACCGACGTCGGTGCCCTGCTGAAGGCCGCGCTGCGCACCCTGAACCGGGCCCGCTGAAACCCACCTGACGATCTGTCCGTTTGTCGACATTGGAGCCCCCGCTGATGACCCCGTACGACTCCGACCCGGCGGCCGACCGGCTGGTCACGGCCGCCGCCGACGGCGAGGACCAGGCGGTCGAGGCGGCGCTGCGGCCCAAGCTGCTGGAGGAGTTCATCGGCCAGGAGCGGGTGCGCGAGCAGCTGTCGCTGGTGCTCCAGGCCGCCCGCAAGCGCGGCGCCGCGCCGGACCACGTCCTGCTGAGCGGCCCGCCCGGGCTCGGCAAGACGACCCTGTCGATGATCATCGCGGCCGAGCTGGGCGCGCCGATCCGGATCACCTCCGGGCCGGCCATCCAGCACGCGGGCGACCTCGCGGCGATCCTCTCCTCGCTCACCGAGGGGGAGGTGCTCTTCCTCGACGAGATCCACCGGATGTCCCGCCCGGCCGAGGAGATGCTCTACATGGCGATGGAGGACTTCCGGGTCGACGTGATCGTCGGCAAGGGCCCGGGGGCCACCGCCATCCCGCTGGAGCTGCCGCCCTTCACCCTGGTCGGCGCCACCACCCGGGCCGGCCTGCTGCCGCCGCCGCTGCGGGACCGCTTCGGCTTCACCGGGCACATGGAGTTCTACGCGCCCGCCGAGCTCAAGCGGGTGGTGCACCGCTCGGCCGCGCTGCTGGACGTGGAGATCGACCCGGCCGGCGCGGCCGAGATCGCCGGGCGCTCGCGCGGCACCCCGCGCATCGCCAACCGGCTGCTGCGCCGGGTGCGCGACTACGCCCAGGTCCGGCACGACGGCGTGGTCAACGCCGGGATCGCGGCCCAGGCGCTGGACGTCTACGAGGTCGACGCCCGCGGCCTGGACCGGCTGGACCGCGCGGTGCTGGACGCGCTGCTGCGGCTGTTCGGCGGCGGACCGGTCGGTTTGTCGACACTGGCGGTCGCGGTCGGTGAGGAGGCCGAGACGGTCGAGGAGGTCGCCGAGCCGTTCCTGGTGCGCGAGGGCCTGCTCGCCCGCACCCCGCGCGGCCGGATCGCCACCGCCGCCGCCTGGCAGCACCTCGGGATGACCCCTCCGGTCCAGACCACTCGGGGTGCCGTCCCGGCCCAGACCGAACTCTTCCCGCCGGACGAGGGCTGAACGGGTGATGAGCGGTCCCCGGTTCCCGCAGGGCCCCGGTACCGGGCCGGGCGGAGATGCCGGGGGAGAAGTCCGGGGAAACTGTGCAGGCGGAGGGTCGCCACTTTCGGCGACAGGATGCGATGCTTGGCGTTGTCCGATCAGTTCGGGGTCGCCTAGACTCCGCCGGACCGCCCCTCTCACCTGACGGGCCGACCAATACCACACAGGCCGCCGACCGGCGACCCGTAAAGGACCCTGGCTGCAGTGAACTTCATCATCCTTCTCCTCCCGATCATCGCGATCGTGCTCATGTTCCGGTCGCAGAAGAAGCGCCAGCAGCAGATGCAGAGCATGCAGACCTCGCTGGAGCCCGGAGCGGGAGTGCGCACCATCGGCGGTCTGTACGCCCAGGTGAAGGCGGTCCACGACGAGACCGTCGAGCTGGAGATCGCGCCCGGCGTGTTCGCCCACTTCACCAAGAGCGCGGTCGCGGCCGTCCTGGACGCCCAGGAGTACGACGCGATCATCAACGGCCGCCCCGCCGAGGACGAGCTGTCCGAGCCGGAGGACGCGGACGCCGACGCCGCGCCGGTCGAGGACAAGCCGCTGACGCTCACCAAGGACAGCGCCGAGAAGGGCGATGTCGAGGGCGGGGCTCCCGCGAGCAAGTAGTACGGACGGGCAACCCGCCCGGCCGCGCGGCGCAGTGCCGCGAGCCCACAGGACCTCAGGGCCGCAGATCCGCCATGCCCCCGTTCCGCCACGAGCCGGACGGGGGTCCGGTCGGCGAAGTGGCATGGACAGGGAGAAACGAGCAAGGTGGCAACACCCAAGTCGCGCCCGCGCGACGGCTACCCAGGGCGGGCGCTGGCCCTCATCCTGGTCGTCACCGTCGGACTGGTCGCCCTCATGTTCGGGACGGGCAACACCAAGCCCCGCCTCGGGATCGACCTCGCCGGCGGTACCAGCATCACGCTGACCGCGAGGTCGACCGACCCCAAGGCGATCAACAAGTCCAACATGGACATCGCCACCGGGATCATCGAGCGCCGGGTCAACGGGATGGGTGTCTCCGAGGCGGAGGTCCAGACCCAGGGCTCGGACACGATCATCGTGAACATCCCCAAGGGCGGGGACAAGGAGAACGCGGCCGACAAGGTCGGTACCACCGCGAAGCTCTTCTTCCGCCCGGTCCTGGCCGTGGCGCCCAGCGGTCTCCAGATCCCGGCGCCCACCGCCACCCCGTCCGCCGGCGCCTCCGGCACCCCGGCCGCGGCCCCCTCGGCCACCGGTTCGGCCGCTCCCAGCGCCGCTGCCTCCGGCACGCCGTCCGCGGCCGCCGCCGGCACCCCCAGCGCGAGCGCGAGCGCCACCAAGCAGGGCCGCTCGGTCGGTGAGGCCCTCGCGGCCGACGCGAGCCCCTCCACCGCCGCCACCGGCGTGACCGCCGCCGCCAGTGGTGCCGCGAGCGCCCCGGCCTCCGGCGCGCCCTCCGCGGCCGCCTCCGGCGCCCCGAGCGCCCCCGCCACGGCCCCCAACCCGGCCGACCTCGCCGCCGGGCTGACCACGGGCACCGTGCCGCCGGAGCTCCAGGCCGCGTTCGCCACCCTCGACTGCACCAAGCCCGACCAGCGCCAGCAGCTGGGCGTGGCGCAGCCCGAGGACAAGGCCGTCGTCGCCTGCTCCCAGAAGCCCGAGAAGGGCGGCGCCTACTCCAAGCTCGTCCTCGGCCCGGTGGCCGTGAAGGGCTCGGACGTCTCCAAGGCCCAGCCCAGCCTGGACACCCAGCAGGGCAACGGCTGGCAGGTGCAGCTCCAGTTCAACGGCAAGGGCACCGACGACTTCGCCGCCATCACCGGCAAGCTGGCCGCGCTGCCGGACCCGAGCAACCAGTTCGCCATCGTGCTGGACAACGAGGTCGTCTCCCACCCGTTCGTGCGCGGTGCCATCCCCGGCGGCACCGCCGTCATCTCCGGCACCTTCAGCCAGGCCGAGGCGCAGGACCTGTCCAACGTCCTCAGCTACGGCGCCCTGCCGCTGGAGTTCAACCAGGGTGACGTCACCACCGTCTCCCCGCAGCTCGGCTCCGACCAGCTCAAGGCCGGTCTGATCGCCGGCGCGATCGGCATGCTGCTGGTGGTCGCCTACTCGGTGGTCTACTACCGCGGCCTCGGCCTGGTCTCGATCGCCGGTCTGATCGTCTCGGCGATCCTGACCTACTCGATCATGAGCCTGCTCGGCGGCGGGATCGGCTTCGCGCTGAACCTGCCGGCGGTCTGCGGTGCGATCGTCGCGATCGGCATCACCGCCGACTCGTTCATCGTGTACTTCGAGCGCATCCGCGACGAGGTCCGCGAGGGCGCCCCGCTGCGCCCGGCGGTCCAGCGGGCCTGGCCGCGCGCCCGGCGCACCATCCTGGTGTCGGACTTCGTGTCGTTCCTCTGCGCCGCGGTGCTCTACATCGTCTCCGTCGGCAAGGTGCAGGGCTTCGCCTTCACCCTGGGTCTGACCACCGCGCTCGACGTCGTCGTGATCTTCCTCTTCACCAAGCCGATGATCACCCTGCTGGCCCGCCGGAAGTTCTTCTCCGACGGCCACCCGTGGTCCGGCCTGGACCCGAAGCGGCTGGGCGCCCGCCCGCCGCTGCGCAGCAGCCGTCGCCGTAGCCCCTCCTCTGCCGCCGTGAAGGAGGCCTGACACCGTGTCACGCTTCTCCAATCTGGGACACCGGCTCTACCAGGGCGAGATCAGCTTCGATTTCGTCGGCCGCCGCAAGGTCTGGTACTCGATCTCCGGCGTGATCGTGCTGGTCGCGGCGATCGGCCTGGCCATGGGCCTGCACCTGGGCATCGAGTTCAAGGGCGGCTCGGTCTACACCGTGACCAAGCCGGGCCTGAGCGTCTCGCAGGCGCAGACCACGGCCGACGAGGTCGTGTCCTCGCACCCGCTGGTGCAGTCCACGGACAACAACAAGATCCGCATCCAGGTCAGCACCGACGAGGCGAAGAGCTCGGACGAGATCCGCTCGCAGCTCGCCCAGAAGTTCTCCGTGCCGCTGGACACCGTCGAGGCCCAGGTGATCGGCCCCAGCTGGGGCAAGCAGATCTCCCAGAAGGCGCTCACCGGTCTGATCGTCTTCATGATCCTGGTGACGATCTACCTGGCGATCGCGTTCGAGTGGCGGATGGCGGTGGCCGCCCTGGTCGCCCTCATCCACGACCTCCTGATCACCATCGGCGTGTACGCCCTGGTGGGCTTCGAGGTCACCCCCGGTACGGTGATCGGCTTCCTGACGATCCTCGGGTACTCGCTCTACGACACGGTCGTCGTCTTCGACACCGTGAAGGAGAACACCAAGGGGCTCACCAAGCAGAACAAGCTCACCTACAGCGAGGCGGCCAACGCGGGCCTCAACCAGACCCTGGTGCGTTCGCTCAACACCACCGTGGTCGCCCTGCTGCCGGTCGCCGCGCTGCTGTTCATCGGTGGCGGCATCCTGGGTGCCGGCACGCTGAACGACATCTCGCTCGCGCTGTTCATCGGTCTCGCGGCCGGTGCGTACTCCTCGATCTGCGTCGCCACCCCGCTGCTGGCGCAGCTCAAGGAGGAGCAGCCGCAGATGAAGGCGCTGCGCAAGCGGGTCCTGCAGCACCGCGCCAGCCAGGCGGCCAAGGCCGAGGCGGCCGGGGGCGTCGAGGACGCGCAGGGCGAGGAGCCCGCGGACGAGCCGGCCGGTATGGTCGGTCAGCGCGGCCGGTCGGCCGGCACCTCGCGTGCCAAGGGCCGTCCGTCCACCAAGCGCTGAGCCCCGACCCGAAGGACAGGACACCGTGACCACCGCCGACACCGCACTGGCCGAGCTGCTGAACAGCCGGATCCGGGACGTCCCGGACTACCCGAAGCCGGGTGTGCTGTTCAAGGACATCGCGCCGCTGCTCGCCGACGCCGAGGCCTTCGGCGCCCTCACCCGCGCGCTCGCGGAGCGGGCGCAGGAGCTCGGGGCGACGAAGGTGGTCGGGCTGGAGGCGCGCGGCTTCGTGCTGGCGGCTCCGGCGGCCTTCGCGGCCGGGCTGGGCTTCGTGCCGATCCGCAAGGCCGGCAAGCTGCCCGGCGAGGTGTTCCGGCGCTCGTACGAGCTGGAGTACGGCTCGGCGACGCTGGAGGTGCAGTGCGACGCCTTCGCGCCCGGTGAGCGGGTGCTGGTGGTGGACGACGTGCTGGCCACCGGTGGGACCATCGGCGCCTCGCTGGACCTGGTGAAGGAGGCGGGCGCCGAGCTGGCGGGCGTCGTCGTGCTGATGGAGCTGGGTTTCCTGGACGGCCGCGAGCGGCTGGCCGGGCACCTCGGCGGGGCTCCGCTGGAGACCCTGGTCACGGTCTGAGGGGCCTGCGGGACCTGAGTGACAGGCGGCGGTCGGATCATCCGACCGCCGCCTTCGCGTGTCCCCACCCGGGCGGCTGAACACCCGAGCGCCCGGCTCGGTACCATGAAGATTCATCCCCTCCCGGTTGTGCGCTGGTGGCGCGGCCCGCGAGGGGCCGGCCCGGTGCCCCGAGGAGTGTCCTTGCCCGACGAGGTTGTGCCCACGGCCGCAGCGGCCGCCCCCGAAGACCGTCCCACGCCCTCGGGGGCCACCCCGGCACGCCCGGCGCCGACCTCCTCGCGTTCGTTCCCGCCCACCGGACGGGGCTCCACCACCGGCGGCATGCGCGCCCGCCTGGCCCGCCTCGGCGGCCAGCGCTCCAGCGTGCTCAACCCCGTCCTGGAGCCGCTGTTCCGCTCGATCCGGGCGAACGACCCGAAGGCCGACCCGGTGCTGCTGCGCGACATCGAGCGCGCCTACGCGGTGGCCGAGAAGTGGCACCGCGGCCAGAAGCGCAAGAGCGGCGACCCGTACATCACCCACCCGCTGGCCGTCGCGACCATCCTGGCCGAGCTCGGCATGGACGCCCCGACCCTGATGGCCGGGCTGCTGCACGACACCGTCGAGGACACCGACTACGGCCTGGAGACCCTGCGCAAGGACTTCGGCGACTCGGTGGCCCTGCTGGTCGACGGCGTCACCAAGCTCGACCGGGTCAAGTTCGGCGAGGCCGCGCAGGCCGAGACCGTCCGCAAGATGGTCGTCGCGATGGCCAAGGACCCGCGTGTCCTGGTGATCAAGCTGGCCGACCGCCTGCACAACATGCGCACGATGCGCTACCTCAAGCGGGAGAAGCAGGAGAAGAAGGCCCGCGAGACGCTGGAGATCTACGCCCCGCTGGCGCACCGGCTGGGCATGAACACCATCAAGTGGGAGCTGGAGGACCTCGCCTTCGCGATCCTCTACCCCAAGATGTACGACGAGATCGTCCGGCTGGTCGCCGAGCGCGCCCCCAAGCGGGACGAGTACCTGGCGACCGTCATCGACCAGGTCCAGGGCGACCTGCGCGGCGCCCGGATCACCGCCTCCGTCACCGGACGGCCGAAGCACTACTACTCGGTCTACCAGAAGATGATCGTCCGGGGCCGGGACTTCGCCGAGATCTACGACCTGGTGGGCATCAGGGTCCTGGTCGACACCGTCCGCGACTGCTACGCGGCGCTGGGCACCATCCACGCGCGGTGGAACCCGGTGCCGGGGCGGTTCAAGGACTACATCGCGATGCCCAAGTTCAACATGTACCAGTCGCTGCACACGACGGTGATCGGGCCCGGCGGCAAGCCCGTCGAGCTCCAGATCCGCACCTTCGACATGCACCGGCGGGCCGAGTACGGCATCGCCGCGCACTGGAAGTACAAGCAGCGCGCGGTGGCCGGCGCCTCCAAGGTCCGCACCGACACGCCGACCCAGGTCCGTAAGGACGACAAGGCCGGCGCCGTCAACGAGATGGCCTGGCTGCGGCAGCTGCTGGACTGGCAGAAGGAGACCGCCGACCCGGGCGAGTTCCTGGAGTCGCTGCGCTTCGACCTGGCCAGCAACGAGGTCTTCGTCTTCACCCCCAAGGGCGACGTGATAGCCCTGCCGGCCGGTGCGACCCCGGTCGACTTCGCCTTCGCGGTGCACACCGAGGTCGGTTACCGGACCATCGGCGCCCGGGTGAACGGCCGGCTGGTGCCGCTGGAGTCGACCCTGGAGAACGGCGACGCCGTCGAGGTGTTCACCTCCAAGGCGGAGAACGCCGGCCCCTCCCGGGACTGGCTGGGCTTCGTCAAGTCGCCGCGCGCCCGCAACAAGATCCGCGCCTGGTTCTCCAAGGAGCGCCGCGAGGAGGCGATCGAGCACGGCAAGGAGGCGATCGTCCGGGCGATGCGCAAGCAGGGCCTGCCGATCCAGCGGATCCTGACCGGCGACTCGCTGGTCACGCTGGCCCACGAGATGCGCTACCCCGACATCTCCTCGCTCTACGCCGCGATCGGCGAGGGGCACGTCGCCGCGCAGAACATCGTCCAGAAGCTGGTCCAGGCGCTCGGCGGCGAGGAGGGTGCCACCGAGGACCTGGCCGAGACCGCGACCCCGACGCACGACCGGCGGGCCGTGCGCCGCCGGGCCAAGGGCGACCCGGGCGTGATCGTCAAGGGCGTCGAGGACGTCTGGGTCAAGCTGTCCCGCTGCTGCACCCCGGTGCCGGGCGACCCGATCGTCGGCTTCGTGACCCGCGGCAACGGCGTCTCGGTGCACCGCGCCGACTGCGTCAACGTCGAGGCGCTGAGCCAGCAGCCCGAGCGGATGATCGACGTCGAGTGGGCCGCCACCCAGTCCTCGGTCTTCCTGGTCGCGATCCAGGTCGAGGCGCTGGACCGCTCGCGCCTGCTCTCGGACGTCACCCGGGTGCTCTCGGACCAGCACGTCAACATCCTGTCGGCGGCGGTGCAGACCTCGCGCGACCGGGTCGCGATGAGCCGCTTCACCTTCGAGATGGGCGACCCGAAGCACCTCGGCCACGTGCTCAAGGCCGTCCGCGGCGTCGAGGGCGTCTACGACGTCTACCGCGTCACCTCGGCCCGCAAGTGACGTAGGCGACGCCCGCGCCCCCGCCCCCGGCGGGGGGGGCGGGGGGGTGGTGGTGGCCCCGGGGGGGGGTGGTGGTAGGGTGA
>NZ_JBHWGD010000007.1:138053-194418 GCF_042733235.1 Kitasatospora sp. NPDC059722 | reverse complement strand
TGTTCTCGCCGTTGGCAGTCTGAAAATCACCCGTCACGCCCCTCTCCGCGGCCACCCCCTCCGCCACCCCCTCCCGCAGCCCGACCCTCTCGCCTTGGGTGGGGTCGGGGGAGGGGGTGGGGTGGGTGCGTTGGTGTGGGGCGGTGGGTGGGTCCTTTTTTGCAGGTAGAAATGAGGGATGGGGCAGAAGCAGGGTGAGACTCGTGATCGGCGTACGGTGCTCGCGGACGCGGCGATCGGTGTGCTGGCCGACGCCGGGGTTCGGGGGCTGACGCACCGGGCGGTGGATGCGGCGGCGGGGTTGCCCGTGGGGACGACCTCGGCTTACCTCCGCACGCGGCAGGCGTTGCTCACCGCTCTTGTTCGTCGTCTGGTGGAACTGGACCAGGGGGAGCTGCAGTTCCTGGGGGAGCAGGCTCCGCCGATCGGTTCGGTGGATGAACTGGTCGCCGGGATCGGGGAGTTGATCCGGCGGCGGCTCACGGGCGAAGGGCGGCGCCGCTCGTTGGCGCGTTATGCGTGTGCCGTGGAGAGCGTCCGTGATCCCGAACTGCGCGAGATCCTCGTTCCCCGGGAGAACGCGGGGCGTGCCCGCGTGCGGGCCTTCCTCGTTGCGCAGGGGGTCGTCGCGCCTCTTGAGCGCACGACGACCCTCCTGGCTTGCATCGACGGGCTGGTCTTCGACCGGCTCGTGGGGGGTGGTGAGGTCGGGCAGGACGAGATTCGTGGCCTGGTCTTTGCCGCGCTGCGGAGAGACTAGGGGAGTCTCAGGAGGCCGTGATTTCTATTTCGTGGACCTCGTTGCGTGCCCCTGCGGGTGGCTGTACTCGGCCCGCGCTGTCGGTCGCCCGGCTGCGGATGCGGTGCGGCCCGGGGGTGAGGTGGTGGGTGAGGGCGAAGCGCTGCCAGGTGGGGTGGGTGCCGCGTGGTTCCAGGGTGGCTCGCTGCCATGGGCCGTCGTCTATTGCTACGTCGACGGTCGTCACGTCGGTGTAGCTCCAGGTGCGGCCTGCCAGCTCGGTTGTTCCGGCGGGTACGTGGCGGGGGGTCAGCAGTTTGCTGTTGACGTCGATCTCGCGGGCCGGGCGGGGTTCGGTCTCGCCGGGGTGGGTGCGGGTGTAGAGGCGCGTGGTGAACAGGTGGTCCGGGCGCTCCGCGGCGAGCACGATGCGGGTCAGCCACTTGACGGAGTTGGTGGTGAACATCCGGGGTGCCACCGCGCGGACCGGGAAGCCGTGTTGGGGCAGCAGCGGTTCGCCGTTCATCCGGTGGGCGAGGAGGACCTCGGCGCGTGCCTGCTCCAGGGGGAGGTCCTTGAGGTAGGAGATGTCGTGCTCGTCGGCGAAGTTGCCGGTGTCGGCGCCCTCCAGCCAGACGTGCCGGGCTTCGGGGCGCGGGCCCGCCAGGTCCAGCACGGTGGACAGCGGGACTCCGGTCCAGTCCAGGTTCGCGACGGCGCGGGTCGGCACGTCGGGGTGGAGCGGGTTGCCCAGGCACTCGTGGACGGCGGTGAGGTGCGTCTGGGGGAGTGCCAGGAGGGTGGGGAGGTCCAGTTCGAGGGGGCGGTCGACCAGGCCCTCGATCGTCAAGCTCCAGGCGGAGGCCTCCAGTTCGGGGTGCTTGCCGAAGTGCGTGCGGACGAAGACGCGGTCGACCGGGGTGATGAAGCTGTCGGGGGTCGTCGGGTCGGCGGGGCGGGTGTGCTGGGTCACGTGTCACGACATCCTTGGTCAGGTGGTTCGGTGGCGCACGTTAACCGAACGGTGAGCTTGCGTCAGGTCATTTCGGCGGCGACGCCGGCCGGCGGCACGCGCAGTCGTGGCCGGCGGTCTCGCCGTCCACCACGAGGACGACCTCCCGCGGCCGGCCGACGGGTAAATCGACCGTCAAGTCCGGCTATTCACAGAATAATTCACAGCTGATTTGCGGTGCCACAAGGTCTTCACACGGAGATCACGGGCTGACAGGCTGGGGCCGCCCTTGCATCCCGGAGGAGGTTCCTTGTCCCGCATATCCACGCTGGCCGGAGCGGTCACCTGTGCTCTCGCCCTGGTCACCGGCAGCGCCGTGGCCGCGTCCGCCGCCCCGATCGACCTGGCGCCGACGGCAGAGGCGAAGGTCGATCCCGTCGCCTGGAAGCCGTGCAACCCCGATCCGAGCAAGCCGGACCCGGGCATCTACGACTGTGCCGTCTACCCGGTGCCGATGGACTACGACAACCCGGACGGCGAGAAGGTCGGCATCGCGATGATGCGCCGCCGGGCGAGCGACCCGGCGAAGCGGATCGGCTCGCTGTTCATGAACCCCGGCGGCCCGGGCGGCAGCGGCTACCTGTGGGCCACCACCACCCGTTTCGGGGCGGAGGTCCAGTCGCGCTTCGACCTGGTCGGCTTCGACCCGCGCGGTGTGGCCCGGAGCCAGGCGCTCAAGTGCTTCAAGACGCAGGAGGAGGCGGACGCCCTCCAGGCCCGGCTGATCGGCGTGCCGCTCACCAAGGCCGAGGTCAACCAGACCCTGGACGCCGACCAGGACTACACGGACGCCTGCAGCAAGAACGCCGGCCCGCTGATCGAGCACATGTCGACCATCAACGTGGTCCGTGACCTCGACCGGATGCGCCGCGCCGTCGGCGACTCCCAGCTCACCTTCGCCGGCTTCTCGTACGGCACCCTGATCGGCTCCACCTATGCCGCCATGTACCCGAACAAGGTCCGCGCGGTCATCGTCGACGGCAACGTCGACCCGGACCTGCGCCTGAGCGACGGCCTGGAGTACGACCGCCAGCGCGCCGGCGGCTTCGAGATCGCCCTGGACGAGTTCCTGAAGCGCTGCCAGACCGCGGGCGCCCCGCGCTGCGCGTTCGGCGAGGGCGACACCCGGGCGAAGTTCGACGGGCTGCGCGACCGCCTGCACGACGGCCCGGTCACGCTGGCCGACGGCAGCAAGGTCACCCTGAGCACCTTCACCGACCAGGTCGCCAACGCGCTGTACTCGCAGTCCCGGCTGGCCGGCCTGGCCAAGCAGCTCCAGGCGCTGTACCAGGCGGTCCAGAAGCCCGCCGCGGCCACGCTGCTGGCCCCGAAGGCCGCCGCCGACGACGACGCCAAGGGGCTCGCGGTGGCCGTGCCGCACGCGCTGCGCGAGGCGCCGGCGGACTCGGAGTACACCGGCGACGACTCGTACCTGGCCGTCAACTGCCAGGACAAGCCGTACCCGTCGAACGACCGGGCCTTCGCCAACGCGGCCCGCAAGTGGGAGAAGGAGTCGCCCACCTTCGGCCGCTTCCAGGCCTTCGACGCGCCGGCGTGCGCGAGCTGGCCGGCCCCGGCGGTCGACGCCGAGCGCTTCGCCGGCCCGTGGGACCGCAAGAGCGCGAACACCGTGATGGTGATCGGGAACCTCTACGACCCGGCCACCCAGTACAAGTTCGCGCAGCGGATGCAGCAGGAGCTGGGCAACGCCGTGCTGGTCAGCGTCGACTCGATCGAGCACTGCGCGGTCGGCCGCAGCAAGGCCCTGAACGAGCTGGTCACCCGCTACCTGGTGGACCAGAAGGTGCCGGCGGCCGGTCAGCTGCTGAAGCCGGACCTGGACCCGTTCCCGGCGGTGTGACGGCCTGAGCCGATTCGAGCGTGCGGCGGCCGGCGGAGGTCTGGCGCAGGGTCGACGTATGACTGGTGTTGTGGTGATGCTGGAACTCGAACCGTCCACGGAGGTCCTGGACGCGGGCGAGGTCGACCTGAGTGCCCGGGTGCGGTTCGTGCACGCGGCGGCGGCCGACCCGGACGTGCCGGAGGACCCGGGTCCCGTCACCTTCTGCGGGCTCGACACGGCCGGCCTGGAGCGCGAGCCCTACCGGCCGTCCGGGCCCGGCGAGCCGTGGTACCCGCCGTCCCAGCGGACCCGGCGGTGCCGCGAGTGCGAGGCGGCGCTCCAGGCCGGTTAGTCGAGGATCCTGCCGTCGCTCAGCTCGATCACCCGGTCGGCGAGTTCCATCAGCGTCTGGTCGTGGGTGGCGACCAGGACCGTGACGCCCTCGCTGTGGACCACGGCGCGCAGCAGCTGCATGATCGCGCGGCCGGTCTCCGAGTCGAGCTGGCCGGTGGGCTCGTCGGCGATGATCAGGCCGGGTTCGTTGGCGAGGGCCCGGGCGATCGCGACGCGCTGCTGCTGTCCGCCGGAGAGCTCGCCGGGCCGCTGGTTGGCGTGCTCGGCGAGGCCGACGAGGGCGAGCAGGGCGCGGGCGCGCTCCTCGCGCTCGGCGGGGGCCGTCTTGCGCAGCCGCATCGGCACGCCGACGTTCTCGGCGGCGGTGAGCATGGGGATCAGGCCGAAGGACTGGAAGACGAAGCCGATCCGCTCCCGGCGCAGTGCCAGCCGGCCGTCCTCGTCGAGGCCGCCGAGGTCGGTGCCGTCGAGGGCGATGGTGCCGCCGGTCGGCGCGTCCAGGCCGCCGACGAGGTTGAGCAGGGTGGTCTTGCCCGAGCCCGAGCGGCCCTTGAGGGCGGTGAGTTCGCCCCGGCGGATCTCGAACGAGACGCCGCGCAGCGCGTGGACCGTCCGCTCGCCGCTGCCGAAGCTCCGCCGGAGGTCGGTCACGGCCACCATCGGTGCGGTGGCGATGACGTCCGGTTGCTGCGTCATGTGACGTCTCCCTTCGTTATCCGATTGTCGAACCCGCGGTCGCGGTTTGTGCGTTGAGGTCCCCGCGCGGACCGAATTCCTGAACTGTGCATGGCGTACTGACGATGTGTGGAGTCGTGGTGCAAGGAATTTGCTCACTACTCACCTGATTCGCGCAAGTCCCTTCCGTTCGTTGAACGAATCTGACAGCATCGTCCGCTATCCGGCGATCATGCGCCGTGGACGTACGGGGGAGGAACTCGATGCTCGGCTTCGTCGTGCGCCGGCTGCGCGGACGGCTGCCGCTGGCCGCCGCCGTCCTGCTCACCGTGCTGATCACGACGGCCGTGCTGACGGCGCTGGTCGCGTTCAACCGGAGCGTCGGCGATGCCGGACTGCGCCGGACGCTCCAGGGCCCCGGGCACGCCCGGACCACCGTCCTGGTGACGGTCGAACACGGCCTCGACCGGCAGGCGAAGGACGACCCCGCGCTCGACGCCTACCGCTCCGCGCTCTTCGGCTCCCTGCCCGTGCAGACCCAGGGCGTGCTCCGCAGCCGCTCCTACGGCCTGCCGGGGACCGGCGACTCCGGCGGCACGGCCAAGGCCGACCTCACCGTCCTCGCCGACCTCGACCGCGGCCGGGTGCGCCTGCTCGCCGGGGCCTGGCCGGGCGCCGCCACCGGGCCGGTCCCGCAGGCGGCCGTCCCGCAGACCACGCTGACCCGCCTCGGCCTCGCCCCCGAAGCCCTGCCCGCCGACGTCAGGCTGGACGACCGCTCCTCGGGCACCCCGCTCACCGTCCGCATCACCGGCGTCTACCGCGCCCTCGACCGGACCGACCCGTACTGGCGCCTCGACCCGCTCGGCGGCCGGGAGGTCGCCGCCGGCGGCTTCACCACCTACGGACCGATGCTCGTCGACCACAGCGCCTTCACCACGGGCGGACTCCCGCAGGACGGCCGCGGCTGGCTGCTCGACGCCGACTTCGCGGGCGCCGACGAGGCCGGCGCGAAGGCCGTCGGCGACCGCGCCCAGGGCCTCGCGGACCGCCTGCGGGACCGCGCAGGACTCCAAGCGACCACCGAACTCCCCGACGTGATGCACGAGTTGGCCTCCGGCCTGCTCGTCGCCCGGTCCACCCTGCTGATCGGCGCCCTCCAACTGAGCGTCCTCGCCGCCGCGGCCCTGCTGCTCGTCGTCCACCTGATCGCCTCCCGCCAGGAACGCGAGAACGAACTGCTCGCCGCCCGCGGTGCGTCCGGCGGCCGGATCGGCGCCTTCACCGCCGTGGAATCGCTGCTGCTCGCCCTGCCCGCCGCCGCGCTCGCGCCGCTGCTCACCCCGTTCCTCGTCCGCGCCCTCGCCGGCCGGGTGACCCTCGACACCGGGATCAGCCGGGCGCTGTGGCCGATCGCCGCCGCCTGCGCCCTCGCCTGCGTCCTGCTCGCCGCCGTGCCCGGCCTGCTGCGCGGTGCCGGCGCCGCCCTGCGCGCCCGCACCGGCCGCCGCCAGGCGCTCGTCGCCGGCGTCGCCCGCAACGGCGGCGACCTCGCCGTACTGGCCCTGGCCGCCCTCGCCTACCAGCAACTTGCCCAGTACGGCGGCGGGTTGTCCACCGACTCCAGCGGCCGCCTCGGCGTCGACCTGCTGCTCGTCGCCACCCCGACCCTGGCGCTGTGCGCGGGCACCCTCGTGGTGCTGCGCCTGCTGCCGCTCGTCGCGCGCCTCGGCGCCCGGATCGCCGCGCGCGGCCGGGGCCTCGGCCCGGCCCTGGTCGGCTGGCAGCTCGCCCGCCGGCCCGGCCGGGCCACCGGGCCGGTCCTGCTGCTCGTGATGGCGGTGTCCACCGGTGTCCTGGCGCTCGGCCAGCACGCCACCTGGTCCGCCTCCCAGCGCGACCGGGCCGCCTTCGGCACGGCCGGCGGCCTGCGCATCGCCGACTCGCAGAACTCCCCGATGGGCCAGGCCGGCCGCTACGGCGCCCTGCCCGGCGGCGACCGGCTCGTCCCGGTGCTCCGCTCCGAGCAGCCGCTGCCGCAGGGCACCGGCCAGTTCGTCGCGGTGGACGGCGCCGCCCTCGCCGAGCGCGTCCCGGTCCGCGCCGACCTGCTCGCCGGGCACTCCCGGCAGGAGCTGTTCGGTGCCCTCGGGCAGCCCGCGCCGACCGGCGCGCAGGCCGGGATCCCGTTGCCCGGCAAGCCGCTGCGGATCGACGCCGACGTGTCGGTCACGCAGCAGGACGTGGCCGGCCGCCCCGACGGGCCGCGGGCCGAGCCGGTGCGTCCCGAGGCCTGGTTGCTCCTGCGCGACCGCTTCGGGATCACCTACAAGGCCGCCCTCTCCGTGCTCCCGTTCAGCGGCGACGTCCACGCGACGGCCGACCTGAGCACGCTCGTGGACGCCCCGCTGGGCTCACCCGCCGCGCCGCTGACGCTCGTCGGCGCGATCGTGTCCTTCGGCGACCGCGCCGACGGCGAGCTGACCGTCCACCGGATCGCCGTCTCCGACACCGCCGGCGGCCCGGCCGCGCCCGTCGCCGTCCCCGCCGGGTTCGGCTGGAGCGCGACCGCGCCGAACGTCGGCAAGGAGGTGGAGAAGCCCGGCCCGGCCGCCGAGCTCGCCGCCCAACCGGCCGACCCCGCAGCGCTGTTCACCCTCCGCTACCGCTTCGCCGACGGCCGCGGCGACACCCTGCGCGCCGTCCTCACTCCGGCCGGGGCCACCGCCCCCACCGGGCTCAGCGGCGTCGCCACCCGCGGCTACCTGACCGCCGCCGGGGCCGCCGTCGGCGACACCCTGCGGGTCCAGACCGCCGGGACCGTCCTCCAGGTCAAGGTCACCGCAGCCGTCGACGCACTGCCGGTCGTCGGCGACAGCGCCCTCGTCGTCGACCTCGCCACCACCTCCCGCCTGCTCGCCGCCCAGGGCCGCGAACTGCCCGGCCGCGCCGAGTGGTGGCTGCCCGCCACCGGCCCCGGCGACCGCACCCCCGCCGAGGCCGCCGCCGCGCTGCGCGCCGCCCCCGGCGTCCAGACCGTCCAGCTCTCCGACGAGACCGCCGCCGCCTCGCTCGGCGATCCGGTCGGCGCCGCCCCGCAGAGCGCCCTCATGGCCATCGCCGTCGCCACCGCGATCCTCGCCGCGATCGGCTTCGGCGCCGCCGTGGCCGCCGCCGCCCGCGAACGCTCCCGCGACTCCGCCCTGCTGCTCGCCCTCGGCACCCCGCGCAAGCACGTGACGCGCACCGCGGCCGCCGAACAGACCCTCCTGGTCGCCCTCGGCGCCGCCGTCGGGCTCGGCCTCGGCACCCTGCTCGTCCACCTGATCGTGCCGCTGGTGGTGCTCACCCCCGCCGCCCGCCGCCCGATGCCCGAGGCGCTGATCGAGCTGCCGGCCGGCCAGACCCTCCTGCTCGCCGCCGCCATCGCCCTCGTGCCCCTGCTGTCGGCCTTCCTGACCGGACGCCGCCGTCGAGACGTGGCCGCCCGGCTGCGCCACGTGGAGGAGATGTGACCACCCAGGCCGGCACCACCGTGCCCCGCCCCCGCGTCGGCCGGCGCCCCGCGCCCTGGGTGCGGACCCGGCTGCGCTCGGCGCCGCTGGCCGCGCTGCTCATGGCCGCGCTCGCCTTCGCCACCGTCCTGCTGGCGGCGGCCTTCCCCCGCGCCGTCGACCGCGGCGCGGACGGCGCGCTGCGCGAGTTCCTGCGCGAGCGCGGCACCTCGAACACCAGGTTGCAGGCCACTTCCGGGCTGACGCGGGAGGAGACCGCGGCCCGTCTCGACCCCGTGGCGCGAAAGCTGGCCGAGCGGATCGGCCGCGACGTGCCGCTGGCGCCCTCCGGGCCGGTCTACGGCACCACGGTCCGCGGCCGCGAGCTGAGGAACCCGGGCCTGGTCCACCTCACGGAGTCCAACCCCGGGCTCGACCTGATGTACCTCCACGGCGTCGCCGGCCACGCGACCCTCACCGACGGCGCCTGGCCCGGGCCCGCCGCCCCCGGCCAGCCGCTGCCGATCGCGATCAGCAGGGCGGGCGCCGAGACCATCGGGATCAAGCTCGGCGACGTCCTCGACAACGGCGAGGAGTTCGGCGGGCCGGTCCGGACCAAGGTCGTCGGCCTCTACCGGGCCGACGAGAACGACCCGTACTGGGACGACCTGGCCTGCCAGACCCGGGCCTGCGCGCCCGGCGGCGCCTGGACGACCGGCGGCGTCGTCGACGGTTCCACCCTCGACGCCCTCCTCGCGTGGGGCGGCAACCTCAAGGACGCCCGGAACTTCTGGTCGCTCCCCCTGGACACCCCGGTCGTGCGCGCCGACCGGCTGGGCGACCTGCGCACCGCCGTCAGCGGGTACATCACCGGGCGCGGCGCCACCGACCTCGCCGCCGAGACCGGCCGCCCGGACCTGCGCGTCAACTCCTCCCTGCCCGACGTCCTCGACCGCGCCACCGCCCGGTACGAGGCCGCCGCGCCCATCGCCGCGATCGGCCCGGCCGGCGTGGCGGGCGTCGCCACCGTGGTGCTCTGCCTGGCCGCCGCCCTCGTCACCGAACGGCGCACCGCCGAACTGCGCCTGCTCCAGGCCCGCGGCGGCTCCCGCGGCGGCGTGCTGCTGCGCCTGCTCGGCGAGGGCGCGGTCACCGTCCTGCCCGCCGCCGTGCTCGCCACGACGCTCGCGCTGGTGTTGCTGCCCACCCCGCGCTGGGGCGGGTCCGTCCTCGCCGCGGGCGTGGCCACGCTGCTCGCGCTGCTGGCCTTCCCGGCCCGGGCCGCGCTGCTGTGGGCCAAACCGAAGGCCCCCGGCGGCTGGCGCCGCGTCATCGGCGAACTCGTCGTCCTGGTGCTGACCGGCGCCGCCGTCGCGGAGGTCCGCCGACGCGGCGTCGCCCCCGTCGGCACCGGCGTCGACCCGCTGCTGATCGCTGCCCCGCTGCTGCTCGCGGTCTCCGGCGGCGTGTTGCTCGCCCGGGTCCAGCCCGTCGTGGTCGGCTGGCTGGCCGCAGCCGCCGGGCGAGGGCGCGGCCTGGTCGGCTTCCTCGGCCTCACCCGGGCCGCCCGCGACACCACCGGGCGCCGCCGCCCCTCGGTGCTGCCGCTGCTCGCCCTGCTGATCGCCGTCACCACGGCCGGGTTCGGCGCCACCGTCCTCGGCGACGTCGACGGCGTGCGGCTGCGCGCCGCCCGGCTCACCGTCGGCGGCGACGCCTCGCTCACCCTGCCGGTCGGGCCCACCCTGCCGGAGGAGTTCACCCGGGCGGCCGCGGCCCTGCCCGGCGTCCGGGCCGGCACCGGCGTCTGGACGGACACCGAGACCTTCCTCATGGGCACCAGGGACGGCTCCGCCCAGGTCACCCTCGTGGTCGCCGAGCCCGCGGCGTACGCCGAGATCGCGCGCACCCTCCGGTCCGGCGCCTTCGACCCGGCCGCGCTCGCAGCCGGCCCCGGCGGCCCGGACACCCCGGTGCCCGCCCTGTTCAGCAGCGCCCTCGTGCCCAAGGTCGGCGGCGGCCCCGTCCGGCTGCGGTTGCCCAGCGGCAACGAACTGCTCCTGACCGGCGCGGGCGGCGTCGACGCCACCCCCGCCCTGCCGGGCGCCTTCAAGCCCTTCGTCGTCGTGCCGGTCGGTCCGGCCACCGCCCGGCTGCCCGAACTCGGCCGGGTCAACGCCTGGTTCGGCGTCGGTGCCATTGACGACGGGCAGTTCACCGCGCTGGTCCGCGACAAGGGGATCACCGCCGCCACCGGCCTCGTCAAGGTGGTCCGGGACACGGCCGAGGCCGCCGGACGCGACTCGCACGCCCTGCCCGGGGGCTACACCGTGCACACCAGCGCCGAGGTGGCCGCCCGGCTGGCCGCCGACCCGCTCCAGCGCTCGGCGCAGCGCCTCTTCTGGGCCGCCGTCGCCGCGGCCGCCGGCTTCGCCTTGCTCGCCGTCCTGCTCACGCTCCTCCGGGCCGCCCCCGAGCGCGGCGCGATGCTCGCCCGGCTGCGCACCCTGGGCCTGCGGCCGCGCCAGGGGCTCGCGCTGATCCTCGCCGAGGCCCTGCCCCAGACCCTGGTGGCGGCCCTCGGGGGCGCGCTCGTCGCGCTGGCGGCGGTCGGCCTGCTCGGGCCCGCCTTCGACCTGTCGGCCCTGGTCGGCGCGCCCGTCGGGGAGAAGCTGACGCCCGCCCTGCTGCCCGTGCTGCTGCCCACGGCCGGGCTGACGCTCGTGGTCTGCGCGGGCGTGGTGGCGGAGACCTTCGTCTCCGGGCGGCGCCAGCTCGCCGCCGAACTGCGGGCGGGGGACCAGCGTTGAACGGGCGTGCGCGTGACGTGACCGTCGAGACGACGAAGACGACAGGAGACCAGCGGTGAAGAGCACCCCCCAAGAGCGGACGGCCGTCGCGGTCCCCACCCTCCAGGAGCTCCAGCAGCGGGCCCTCGCCGCGGCCTCGCCCAAGGCGTACGGCGCGGGCGCGGCCATCGTGTGCGACCGGCTGGTCCGCATCTTCAGCGCCGAGGGGATCGAGGTCCAGGCCCTCCAGGGCCTCGAACTCACCATCGCCCAGGGCGATCTGGTGGCCCTCGTCGGCGCCTCCGGCAGCGGCAAGTCCACCCTGCTCACCATCCTGGCCGGCCTCGACGTGCCGACCGCCGGGACGGCCACCGTCGCCGGGTGCGACCTGCTGGAGATGTCCGCGCGCGAACGCCTGCGCTACCGGCGCGAAGTGGTCGGCTTCATCTGGCAACAGACCGCCCGCAACCTGCTGCCCTTCCTCACCGCTGCCGAGAACATCGCCCTGCCGATGCAGCTGCGCGGCCGTCGCGGGGGCGGGAACTCCCGGCAACAGGCCGCCCGGGTAGCCGAGTTGATGGAGGCACTGGAGATCGGCGACCTCGCCCACCGCCGCCCCGACGAGCTGTCCGGCGGCCAGCAGCAGCGCGTCGCCATCGCCGTCGCGATGGCCAACAACCCGCCCGTCCTGCTGGCCGACGAGCCCACCGGCGAGCTGGACTCCGAGACCGGCGCCGTCATCTTCGAGGCCTTCCGCACCGTCAATCGCGAACTCGGCGCCACCGTCGTGATCGTCACCCACGACCCGATGGTGGCCGGCGAGGTCCGCCGCACCGTCGCCATCCGCGACGGCCGGACCAGCAGCGAGGTGCTGCGCCGCACCGTCACGGACGAGCACGGCGAGGAGTCGGTCAACGAGCGCGAGTACGTGATGCTGGACCGCACCGGGCGGGTCCAGCTGCCCGTCAAGTTCCTGGAGGCGCTGGGCATGGAGCACCGGGTGGCGGTCGACCTCGCGGCCGACCACATCGAGGTCCGGCCGGACGACATCGCGGGGCACTGAGTCCTCGCGGGACGGAACAGCTAGGTCTCGCCGCCGCCCATGTGCTGGAAGAGTCCGCTCCGCTCGGCCTCCTCGCGGAGGTCGGGCGGCTCCCCGGCGCGTTCGCCCCGGGCGGCCGCGGTGCAGAGGGCGAAGACGAGCAGGGCACTGCCGGCCACGGCGAGGATGCCGAGCGCGGTCAGGACGCGGAGCCAGGTCACGGAGGTGCCTCCTGGGGACGGTGCGAGGGAACGCCGCCGGAGCTTTATCGGCACATCGGTCCGCACGGACGAGTGTCCACCTGCGGTTGTTCCCGCCGAGCACCGCGCGAGAGGTCGCCCGCGCGGGCGCTCGAAGCATCAAGGGGGCGCGTCACACCCCTTCGCGCGCCCCCAGGGCGGCGGACGCGTACCCCGGGGCGCCGTCCACCAGCGCCCGCAGCACCGCCAGGTCCGGCTTGCCCGTCCCCGTCAGCGGGATCTGCGGCAGGACCAGGATCGACGTCGGCGCGCTGAGCGGACCGCTCCGCTCCCGCACCCACCGGTGCAGCTGCTCCTTCGTCACCCGCGCGCCCGGCGCCGTCGTCACCGCCGCGTGCACGCGCTCCAGCAGGTCCGGCCCGGACGTCGCGAACATCACCGCCTCCCGGACCTCCGGGTGCGTGAGCAGCGGCCCCTCGACGTCCCGCGGGTACACGTTGTGCGCGCCCACGATCGCCATCGGCTCGCGCCGGCCGGCCACCGTCAGGTAGCCGGACGCGTCCAGGCCGCCGAGGTCCCCGGTGCGCAGCCAGCCGTCCCGCAGCACCTCGGCGGTGAGCTCCGGGTCCCGCCAGTAGCCCTCCATCACCGTCGGCGTGCGGACGTGGATCTCTCCGGTCCCGCCGGGCGGCAGCGGTGTGCCGTCCTCGTCCAGGATGCGCACCTCGGTGTCCGGGTACGGGCGGCCCGCCGTGCCGAGGAGCCGCGGGTCGAGGTGCTCGTCCGGCGTCAGCCGCGCCACCGGGCCGCACTCCGTCAGGCTGTAGGTCTGGTGCAGCACCCGCCCCAGGCGGCGCGTCGCCTCCGCGAGCCGCCGCGGGGCGGCCGGGCCGCCCGTATAGGTGACGCGGCGCAGGCTGCCGACGTCCGTCCGCGGCAGCATCGGGTGGTCCAGGACCCGGTACAGCAGGTGCGGCGGCAGGTGGACCCGGGAGACGGCGTGCTCCTCGACGGCGGCCAGGACCGCGTCCGCCGAGAAGCCGTCCTGGAGCACCACCGAACCGCCCGCCGCGAGCGCGAGGTCGGCCGACGTCCCGCCGCCGTGGCCCAGCGGCGTGCACAGCAGGAACACCGACGAGGCCGGCAGCTCGGGCCTCGGCGGGCGGGCGAACCGGCGCACCACGCCCTTCGGCCGTCCGGTCGTGCCGCTCGTGAACCGCACCGCCATGACGTCCTCCGGCCGGCCCCGGGGCGCGAGCGCGGCGGGGGACAGCGGCGCGGCGAGCTCCAGGAGGTCCGTCCCGAGGTCCGTCGGGCCGAGCGCGAACAGGCCGGCGGCGGGGAGGGCCCGGGCGATGTGCGCGGCGGCCGTCCCGAAGCGCGCCGGGTCGAACACCAGCGCGTCGGTGCCCGCGAACGCGGCCGTCGCGACCTGTTCGGCCACCGGCCGGTCCAGGTACAGCGCGGCCACCCGGCAGCCGAGCACGTTGGCGGCCAGCCGCACCAGCACCGTCTCCGGCCGGTTCCCGGCCAGCACCGTCACCCCGTCCCCGCGCCCCAGCCCGGCGCCCTCCAGCGCACGCGCCAGGCGGTGGACGGCGTCGAGGCACTCCTGCCCGGTCAGCGCGCGCTCCCCGCAGCGGATCGCCACCCGCCCCGGATCGCGCGCCAGCCCCGCCAGCACCAGCCCGGTGTACGTCGCGGTCACGTTCGGCCTTCCTGGTTGTCGACGACCGGTCGTCGATGACCGGCCGTCGATGAACTGACGCACCATCATGTCGGTAGGCGGCGCGATGATGGCGCGCGGGGCTGTTATGGTTCCCGGTCGAGTACGAACGGGGGCCGGATGGGCAGCACGACGGACGGGACGCGGGTGTCGCCGCGCGGGGTGGTCGACCTGCGGGGCGCGGACGGGCCGGGGTTCACGGTGCGGTACCCGGCGGGCGCGGTCGTGGTCGTCTCGGGGCTGCCCGGCGCGGGCAAGAGCACGTTGCTGCGGCGCTGGTCGGCGGCGGCTGCCGTCGCGGTGGTCGATCCGCGGGCCGTCCACGAGGCGTGCGAAGCCGTCATGCCCGCGTGGCTGCCGTACGCCGCCTACCGGCCGTGGGCCCGGTTGCGCCACGTGCTGCTCCTGCGGAGTTCCGTCCGGCGGGGCGGCCCGCTGCTCGTGCACGACTGCGGCAGCCGCGCGTGGATGCGGCGGTGGCTCGCGCGCGAAGCCGGCCGCCGGGGGCGCGAGTTGCACGTCGTCCTGCTCGACGTCGGCGCCGCCGCGGCCCTCGACGGCCAGCGTGCCCGGGGCCGGCACGCCTCCGCCCGGGTCTTCGCCCGCCACCGGGTCGGGCTGGCCCGGCTGTCGGCGGCGCTCGACCACGGCGATCCGGTGCCCGAGGCGGCGTCCGTGCTCCGGCTCGACACGGTCTCGCGCTCGCGAGCCACGGCGGTGCGGTTCGGCGGTTAGGGGCCGTTGCGGAAGTAGCCGGGTTTCACCGGGTTTTCACCGGCCGCCGGCACTGTCGTCCGGTAAATCCGGCTAGCCCTTTTTCAAGACCGATGGCACCCGAAGAGCCCCAATCCTGACGGAGAGGTCGTTCAGTTCCGTCGGGGTGGTGCACGGGAAGTCGGCGGGGCCGACTTCCCGTGTGCGGCCGGAGGACGGCGGCCCAGCCTGCGGTGTCAGCGCTGGATCTCGGCCCGCGCCCTTTCGGCCGGCGTGCCGATGTTCCAGAAGCGGACGGTGCCGCGCGCGGTGGCGTAGGAGCCCGTACCGCCCGTGACGGCCATGTCGAGCGGGGCGCTCGACCTCTTCGTCCAGAGCGACTGCAGCGTCAGGGAGCCGCCCTCGACCTCCAAGGTGATCACGCACTGAGCCGTGACCACGCCGCCGTCGAGCTGCACGACCTGACACGATCCGCCCCCGCGCCCGACGCTGCGGCCGTCCTTGACGATGGTGCCGGAGTAGACGTCCATGTCACCCAGGCTCGGCCCGGCCGGGCCGAGGTCCACCGCCTGGTACTGGTCGTTCCGGACCGTGAGTTCGAGGACCTCGACGCCGCCCCTTCGCGGGGTGCCGGCGTCCGCGTTGCCCACCGCGACGAATCCGCGGCTGTGGCCAACGAGGTGGCGAGGAACCTCTTGACCATCGTGTACCCACTGCTGCGTCCGTTGGTGACCATGGTGGATTCCCTTCGCCGTGACCTCGTGTGCGAACGCCCTCGACGCTATGACGTGCGAGTCGGTCGTTTCCAAGACCAATCGCGTTATCGCGCCATGCTCCAGCGGGCATGATCGGCTCAGCCTTCGCGGCGCGCGCGGCGTTCGGCCTCGGCGTGCCACCACCCGGGCGGGGACGGCTCGTTGGCGGTCGCCGTCGGCTGGTCGGGGTGGAGGCCGAGCGGGCGCAGCGCGTCCGCGGGCAGGCGGATGTCGTACCAGCCGTGCCAGCGTCCGTCCGCGTCACGCCCGCAGACCAGGTTCACGAGGAAGTCCTTCGCCGGCCAGGGCATCCAGTCGACGCCCCGCTCGCGCAGTCAAGCGCGGACGGCCGCCATCGGGCGGGGGCTGCCCGGGAGGTTCTCGTAGGCGACGACGGTGATCCAGTCGGGATCGGCTGCGGTCATGTGGTCCAGGGTAGGCTCGTGGCCCTTCGCGGGGGAGGGGATTTCGTGATGGGCGACGGTGATCGACGGCGTTTGCCGGAGCGGGTGATGGCAGCGCGGCGCGGGGCTGCCGCGCACCCCGACCTGGAGGCGGCCGAAGTGCCGGCCACGCCCACGAGTTCGGTGCGCCCGGCCACGCGGAAGGACGCTCGCATGGACCGGACGGATCGGAAGGAACGGACCTCATGGTGACGATCGAGACGCCCCGCCTGATCCTGCGCCGCTGGCGGGAGGAGGACGTGGCCCCGATGGCGGCCATCAACGCCGACCCCGAGGTGATGCGGTGGATCGCCGACGGCCGGCCGCTGGAGGAAGCGGCCGCCCGCCGCTTCACCACGCTGGTCGAACAGCGGTGGGAGGAGGAGGGATTCGGCCTGTTCGCCGTCGAGGTGCGCGGGACCGGCGAGCTGGCGGGCTTCACCGGCCTCGCCGTCCCGCGCTTCCTGCCCGAGGTGCTCCCGGCCGTCGAGGTCGGCTGGCGCCTGGCCCGCACCTTCTGGGGCCGGGGCTTCGCCACCGAGGCGGCGCGGGAGGCCGTCCGCTTCGGCTTCGAGGACTGCGGCCTGGACCGGATCGTCAGCATCGCCCAGATCGGCAACACGGCGTCGGAGCGCGTGATGGACAAGCTGGGCATGCGGGTGGAACGCGAGACGACCACCCCGGCCACGGGCCGCCGCGTGCGCGTCCACGAGCTGACGCGGGAGCAGTACGACGCCCGCTGACCACGCCCGCTGACCACGCCTGCCGGGCGCGGCGAAAACCGCTGGCCGCGAGCGGCCGGGCACCCCTACGCTCCCGTGCGACGGCCGAGGACAGGGGACTTGATGAGCAGGGCCGGGATCGTACGCGGGGTCAACGAGCTGGGCGTGCGGTGGGCCGGGCACGCGCTGGCGGAGGGGCGGCAGACGCTGCTCATGCCCGCCGGCGTGTGGCCGCTGCTCGGGCTGGTGGCACCTGCGGGCAGCCCGGCCGTCCGGCGGGACTTGGCGGACGCGCTTGGGCTGCCGGCCGACGCCGCCGCCGACCGGGCGCGCCAACTGCTCGGCCTGCTGGACGAGTTGCCGGGCATATCCGCCGCGCTGGGGCTGTGGACGGCCCAGGGGGTGCGGCCCCGGCCGGAGTGGCTTGCGGGCCTCCCGGCGGACGTGATCGGCCGCCTGACCGGGGACGGCGCGCAGGACCGCAAGGCGCTCGACGCCTGGGCGTCCCGCCGTACGGACGGGCTGATCGACGCCATGCCGGTGCAGGTCGACGACGACACCCGGTTCGTGCTGGCCAGCGCCCTGACCGTGCGGACCGAGTGGATCCGCCGCTTCGACGTCGGCGGCCGGGTGGACGGCGACGCGTGGGGCCGCAAGGTCGAGTACCTGTCGCGGTACACCTCCCTGCTCGACCGGGCGGCCGTCGCCGACACCCCGGCGGGGCCGGTCACCGAGGTGCGGGTGATCGGCAGGAACGACATCGACGTCCACCTGCTCCTCGGAGAGGCGGACGCCCCGGCGGCCGACGTCCTCGCCGCCGGCTTCGGCATCCTGGCGCACCGCCACCCCCGGGTCACCGCCGACCGCCTGCCCACCGGCACGCCCGGCCCAGGACTCACGGTCGCCTGGCGGCGCAGCTACGAGCGCGAACCGGTCCTGGGCGTCTGCGTCCCGCAGTTCACCGTCGAGGCCGACCACGATTTGCTGGAACGCCCCGACCTCTTCGGCCTCACCAGGGCGTGCCTCCCGTCCGTGACCGAGAGCCGCCTCCCGGGCCTCTCCCAGGACGACGAGCCGCTGTACGTCTCCAGCGCGCGCCAGACCGCCACCGCGTCCTTCGGCCCCCGCGGCTTCCGGGCCGCGGCCGTCACCGCGTTGGGCGTCGCGGCGGGGGGTGCGGCCGCCCTTCCGCCGTACAGCGTCCGCCACGTTCAGGCGGAATTCGGTCGTCCCTTCGGCTTCCTCGCCGTCCACCGCACGACGGGCCTCGTCCTCGCGGCGGGCTGGGTGACGGACCCGGACGCCTACAACGACCCGTGGGCCGCCTTCCTGGACCCGGACGACGAGATGCCCGAGTGACCCCTGGGGCCGGCCGGGCGGTCCTGCGAGACTGGGGGTGGCAGAAGATCGTCCGCTGAGAGAGGTCGCCCCGCATGTTCGGTAGTGCTGCTGTCGAGAGTCCGTGGTTCCGGCGGTTCAGTCCGAGTGACTCGGCGCCCTCGCGCGTCGTGTTCTTCCCGCACGCGGGCGGTGCTGCGAGCTTCTTCGTCGACTACGCGACCGCGCTGGCGCCGCACGCCGACGTGCTCGCGGTGCAGTACCCGGGGCGGCAGAACCGGTTCGCGGAGCCCGGGATCGACTCGGTGGCCGAGCTCGCGGAGTGCGTGTACCGGGAGCTGCGGGCCTGGGCGGACCGGCCGTTGACGTTCTTCGGGCACAGCCTGGGGTCGGCGGTGTGCTTCGAGGTCGCCCGGCGCTTCGCGCGGGACGGGGTGGCGGGGCCGGAGCACCTGTTCGTGTCGGCCGGGCGGGCGCCGTCGGAGCCGCGGGACACCGAGGTGCACCTGATGTCGGACGACGGGCTGCTCGCCGAGATCGGGCGGCTCGGCGGCACCGACCAGCGGCTGCTCGCCGATCCGGAGCTGCGCGCCCTGATCCTGCCGGCGCTGCGGGCCGACTACACCGCGATCGAGACGTACCGCTGCGCGCCGGGGGACACCGTGCCGCAGCCGATCACCGCGCTGGTCGGCGACGCCGACGACCGGGCGACGGTCGCGCAGGCGCGGCCGTGGGCCGGGCACACCACGGGCGGGTTCGACCTGCGGGTCTTCCCCGGCGGGCACTTCTACCTGACCGACCAGGCCCCGGCGGTGCTGGACCTGCTCGTCGCGCACCTGCGCGGCCGGTCCGGTTCGGGCTGGTGACGGCGCCCTACCGTTCGACTACCGTACGCATCTGACGTCCAGTCGGTCGAGCCGCCCGGGAGGCGTGCATGCGTCGGATCGCCGTCGTCGGAGCGGGCCAGGCCGGGCTGCAGCTCGCGCTCGGGCTGGTCGCCGCCGGGTACGAGGTGACGCTGGTCGCCGAGCGCACGCCCGAGCAGCTGGTCGGCGGGCGGGTGCTGTCCACGCAGGCGATGTCGGCCCGGCGCGGCGCATCGAGGCCGCGGCCGGGCTGGACCTGTGGGCCGCCGACGCGCCCGCCGTCGACACGCTCACGATGGTGCTGGCCGTGCCGCCGGGCGTGCGGGCGCTGGAGATCACCGCGACGCTGGACGAGCCCGCGCAGTCCGTCGACCAGCGGCTCAAGCTGGCGCGCTGGCTGGAGCTGCTGGCCGAGCGCGGCGGCCGGGTCGAGTACCGCACGCTCGACCGGGACGGGCTGCGCGCGCTCGCCGAGCGGCACGAGCTGACGGTGGTCGCGGCCGGGCGCGGCGGCCCGGCCGGGGTCTTCGAACGCGACGCGGCCCGGTCGCCGTTCGACCGGCCGCAGCGGTCGCTGTCCTGCCTCTACGCGCACGGCGTCGGCGCCCCCGACCCGGCCGTCGAGCCGCGGGCCCGGATGTACGCGCTGCCCGGCCTCGCGGACCTCTACCTCCAGCCGGCCCTGACGCTCTCCGGGCCGTGCGCGATCCTGCTGTGGGAGGCGGTGCCCGGCGGGCCGCTGGACGCGTTCACCGACGCGCCCGCGCCGGACGTCCAACTGGCCCGGATCCGCGCCCTGTTGGCGGAGCACCTGCCCTGGGAGGCGGAGTTCTGGCGGCACGCGGAGCCGACGGACGCGGGGGCGGGCCTGTTCGGGGCGGTCACGCCGACGGTGCGGCGGCCGGTGGCCGCACTCGGCGGCGCGCGGGACGTGCACGTGCTCGGCATCGGCGACGCGGTCGTGGTCAACGACCCGATCACCGGCCAGGGCGCCAACAGCGCCGCCCGCGCGGCCGACGCGTACCTGCGGGCGATCGTCGAGCACGGCGACGCCGCCTTCACGCCGGCCTGGATGGCGGCGACCGCCGAGGACTTCTGGCGGCAACACGCCCGGCACACCGTGGAGTTCACCGCCACCATGCTCACCGCGCCGGAGCACGTGCAGGGCGTGTTCGCGGTCGCCGCGCGGCACGAGGGGGTGGCCCGCAGGCTCGTCAACACGTACCCGGAGCCGAGCGACCACGCGGAGTGGCTGGCCACGCCGGAGCTGACGGCGGCGTACCTGGCGGCGGTGGGCGTGCACGGTCGGTGACCGCCCGGCGGCACTCGCCGCTGCCCGCCCGGCCGCACTCGCCGCCGCCCGCCCGCCCGGCGGCACTCGCCGCTGCCCGCCCGGCCGCACTCGCCGCTGCCCGCCCGCCCGGCGGCACTCGCCGCCGCCCGCTCTTGCCGGCGCCCGCCCCACGGGTCGACGCTGGGAGGAGACGGCAGAGGAGGCAGGTCGTGGAGAGTGCCGCGAGCGGCCACCGGACCGTGCCGCACACGGCGGACCTCCAGGTGGAGGCGTGGTCGCCGACGGCCGAGGGCTGCATCGGCGAGCTGGTCCGCGGCGTCGTCGACAGCTTCGCCGACCTCACCGCCGCCGGCCCCGCCGGCGAGCGCGCCTGCACCGTCGTCGCGGCGAGCGACGCCGACCTGCTCGCGGGCGTCCTGGAGGAGGTCGTCTACCGGATGGACGCCGACGGCGAACTCCCGACGGCGCTCGCCCTCGGTGCCATCCACGACGCGGACGGCGGCCGGACCCTGGAGGTGCGCTTCGAGATGGCCGACACCGCCACGGCCGCGCTCGTCGGCGCCGTGCCGAAGGCCGTCTCACTGCACGGTCTGGATCTGCGGCCCGGCCCCGGCGGCTGGACCGGCCGGGTCACCGTCGACGTCTGAGAGGCACCGGCCGTGGAGATCACACTCACCGAGGAGACCCGCCACCGCTGGCGGATCGACCGGACCCCGCCGATGCGCGTGCCCGGCGTCGTGTTCGCGAGCCGCGAGCTGCTGCCGCAGGCCGCCGGGGACAAGGCCCTCGAACAGGTCGCGAACGTCGCCACGCTGCCCGGGATCGTCCGCGCCTCCTTCGCCATGCCCGACGTGCACTGGGGCTACGGCTTCCCGATCGGCGGCGTGGCGGCGACCGACGTCGAGCAGGGCGGCGTCGTCTCGCCGGGCGGGGTGGGCTTCGACATCTCGTGCGGCGTCCGGCTGCTGGCGGCCGGCGCCGGCCGGGACGAGCTCGACGCGGAGCGGCTGCGCCGGCTGATGGACCTGCTCGACCGGGCCGTCCCGCGCGGCCTCGGGCGCGGCGGCCTGTGGCGGCTGGACGGACCGCGGGAACTGGACGAGCTGCTCGTCGGCGGCGCCCGCTACGCCGTCGAGCACGGCCACGGCGTGCCGCGCGACCTGGAGCGCTGCGAGGACGGCGGGGTCCTGGCGGGCGCCGCGCCGGGCGAGGTGAGCACGCGGGCCGTCGAGCGCGGGCTGCAGCAGGTCGGCAGCCTCGGCTCGGCGAACCACTTCCTGGAGGTGCAGGCGGTGGACGCGGTGTGGGACGCGGAGACGGCGGCGGCCTTCGGGCTGCGGCCGGGGCAGGTCTGCGTCATGATCCACTGCGGGTCGCGCGGCCTCGGCCACCAGGTCTGCACCGACCACGTCCACGCCATGGAGCGCGAGCTGCACCGCTACCGGATCGACGTCCCGGACCGCCAGCTCGCCTGCACGCCGGTCGACTCGCCGCGCGGCCGGGCGTACCTGGGCGCCATGATCGCCGCGGCCAACTACGGCCGGGCGAACCGGCAGCTGCTCTCCGAGGCGGCCCGCCGCGCCTTCGCGACGGCCCTCGGGGTCGGCCTGGAGCTCGTCTACGACGTCTCGCACAACCTCGCCAAGCTGGAGACGCACGACGTGGACGGCGTCGCCCGGCGGCTGTGCGTCCACCGCAAGGGCGCCACCCGCGCGCTCCCGGCCGGGGACCCGGACCTGCCCGCCGACCTCGTCCGGGCCGGCCAGCCGGTGCTCGTCCCCGGCACGATGGGCACCGCGTCGTACGTCATGGTCGGGCTGCCCGGCAACGACGCGTTCCACTCCGCCTGCCACGGGGCCGGGCGGGTGTGGAGCCGGCACCAGGCGCTGCGGACGGTGCGGGGCGAGACGCTGCACGGCGAGCTGGAGGCGCGCGGGATCGCCGTCCGGCCCGCCTCCTACCGGGCGCTCGCGGAGGAGACGCCGCAGGCGTACAAGGACGTGGACGCGGTGGCCGCCGTCACCGAGGAGGCCGGGCTGGCGCGCCGGGTGGCCCGGCTGGTGCCGCTGGGCGTCTGCAAGGGTTGAGCACCGCGCCTGCGCGTGGTGCTGCCGGGCGTCTGCACGGGTTGAGCGCCGCGCCTGCGCGTGGTGCTGCCGGGCGTCTGCACGGGTTGAGCGCCGTTGCTGTGCGTGGTGCCGCCGGGCGTCTGCACGGGTTGAGCGCCGCGCCCGTCCGGCGGTGTTGCTCGACACCTTCCGCGGGGAAGGCTTTGATGTCCCGGGGTCGGGCCCGGGACCGGGCCCGTCGAGGGCCGCGGGGCCGCGAGCGGAGGTGCGGGCCATGCCCAGCAGCAGACCGGTGATCGAACTGCGCGAGCTCACCAAGCGGTACGGCGCCACCGTCGGCATCGACCGGCTGGACGTCGAGGTCGCCGCCGGGGAGGTCTTCGGCCTGCTCGGGCCGAACGGCGCGGGCAAGACGACCACGCTGCGCTGCCTGGTCGGGCTGCTCCAGCCCTCCGGCGGCCGGGTGCGGGTGCTCGGCCTCGACCCGGTGGCCGACCACCGCCGGCTCGCGCCGTCGATCGGCTACCTGCCCGGCGAACTGCGGCTCTACCCCGAGCTCACCGGGCAGCAGACGCTCGACCTCCTCGCCGCGCTCCAGGGCGCCCTGGTGCCCCGCCGGCGCGAGCTGTGCGAGCGGCTCGCCCTCACCCGCGCCGACCTCGGGCGGGCCGTGGGGGAGTACTCGCGCGGGATGAAGCAGAAGCTGGGGCTCGTCCAGGCGCTCCAGCACCGGCCCGGCGTCGTGGTGCTGGACGAACCGACCGAGGGCCTCGACCCGCTCGTCCAGGAGACGTTCTTCGAACTGCTCGCCGAGGAGACCGCCGCCGGGCGGACCGTCCTGCTCTCCAGCCACGTCCTGCCCGAGGTGCAGCGCACGTGCGAGCGGGTGGCGATCGTCCGGCGCGGGCGGCTGGTGACCGTCCGCTCGGTCGCCGAGCTGCGCCAGGCGCGGGCGCGGCGGGTGCGGCTGGTCCTCGCCGACGGGCGGGGCGCCCGGCCGCTCGGCGCCGCCGACCGGTGGTCCCCGCGGTGGGAGGGGCAGCGCGTGGAGCTGGTGGTACCACCGGACGAACTCGTCGAGACGGTCCGGGAGTTGCTCGGGGCGTTGCCGGTGGCGGACCTCACCGTCGAGGAGGCGGGACTGGACGAGGCGTTCCTCGACCTCTACCGCAACTCGGAAGAGCCGGAAGAGGAAGAGCCGGCAGAGGAAGAGTCGCAAGCGGACGAGCCGCCGGCGGAAGAGCCCGAGGAGCGGCCGTGATCGCGCGCACCGTCAACCGCCGCCTCCCGCTGGTCTGGCTCGCCCTGCACCGGCGGCGCCGGATGTTGCTCGGGCTGCTGTTCGGCATGGTCGTCTTCGAGACCCTGATCACCGTGATCACCAGCACCGTCCCGCACGGCGACCTGTTCGGCGCCCGCCGCACCCCGCCCGGCGCGTTCAAGGCCTTCAGCGGTTCCAACGGCGACGTCTCCATCGCCAGTTACCCGGGGCTGCTCGGCGCCGGACTCACCCACCCGTTCTGGATCGCGCTGCACCTGACCGTCATCGGCTCGCTCGGCGCCGCCGCCGTCGCGGCCGACGTCGAGTCCGGCACCATCGAGCTCCTGATGACCCGTCCGCTCTCGCGCCGCCGCCTGCTCGCCGAACGGGCCGGCGCCCTCGTGGCGGCGTCGGTCCTGCTCAACGCGGCGGCGACGCTGACCATCGCGCTCGGGGTCGCGTTCTCGCCGACGCTGCGCGCGGCCGTTTCCGAGGGCGGGGTGTTCGCGGCCGGACTGATGGGCTGTGCACTGGCGTTCAGCCTGACCGGTCCGGTGCTCGCGGTCTCGGCGTTCAGCCGCCGCCGCGCGTACGTGATCGGCGCGGCGGTGGCCCTCGGCGCGGTCGGCTTCGCGCTCAACTTCATCGCCCTGGCGTGGTCCCCCGCCGCGCCGCTGCGGTACCTGAGCCCGTTCCACTACTACGCGCCCGGCGACGTCCTGGCCCACGGGGGCGTGCCGTGGCACTCGTTGGGCGTGCTGGTGGGCGTCGGCGCGGTCGGGCTGCTCGCCGCGTTCCGGCTGCTGGAGCGGCGGGACCTGGCGATCTGACGCCCGGGCTTCATGCCTGTGGGATGGCGCGGGCGGTGCCGGCGGTGCCGGGTGCTCCGGCGGCGCCGGGCGCACTGGAGCGGGCGGCATGCGCGGCGATGGCCTCGGCGGCGGTGAGCGGGAGACCGAGGTGCCGCGCGAGGCAGTCGGGGCCGTGGCCCTGGAGCGCGAACAGGTAGGCGGTCTGTACGCGGGCGTCGTACGCCACGTCGGGGGACGTGGTGGCGGCGAAGTCGCGGTGGTCGAGCAGGTACAGGCGCGGGGTGCCGTCCTGGAGCGTCAGGCGCAGCCGACCGCGGACGATGGGGGCGTCGGCGGGCAGCGCCCCGAGCGGCGGCAGGTGCGGGGACGTGCGGCGCAGGCCGCGCAGCAGGCCGGTGCCGCGGGTGGGGGCGTGCGACGGGGAGAAGCGTGGGAAGGACAGGCGGGTCATGGCGAACCTCCGACGGCCGGGGGCCGGGGGGAGGGCGCGCGCGAGCGGACCGACTGGCGTCAGCGCGCGCCGGGGCGGGGTGCGGAAAGCGGGGAACAGGGCCGACTGTGGCCCGGACTACTACTGGAGTCCATTTCTCTCGCCTCCCTCCCGGTAGGTGCCGCTACGAACCACCAGTAGCGTAGCCCCCCTTTGTGAACTGACCGCCGATCTTGACGGAACCCTGGCGAAGGGGCCTCAGCAGGTGTGCGCGGCCGCGACGAGCCGCTCGCGGACCAGGGCGACGTGCGGATTGGCGGACGCGGCGGGGCGCTGCACCAGGTACGCGGTGTTGATCGGCGGGTCCTCCGGCCGGTGCAGCAGGCGCAGCGCGCCCGAGGCGAGTTCGGCGCGGCACAGGTAGCTCGGCAGGACGCTCCAGCCGGCGCCCGCCGCCGTCGCGTTGACGACCGCCCGCAGGTCGGGGGCGGTGAGGGCGGCGCGGGCGTGCAGGCGCTCGCCGAACACGTGCCGCCAGTACCGGCGGGCGATCGGGAGGTCCGCGGCGTAGCTGAGCAGCGGGACGTCCGCGAGGGCGGCGGGCAGCTCCCGGCCGTCCAGGCGCTGCGCCCAGGCCGGTGCCGCGACGAGGACGAACTCCTCGTCGGCGAGCGGTTCCGCGTGCAGCGTCCGGCCGCGCGGGCGCCGGGTGGCGACGACCAGGTCGTGCCGCCCGGCGCGCAGCTCGGCGAGCAGGGGGTCGGTGAGGCCGGTGGTCACGCGCAACTGGACGCCGCCGGCGACGAGCGGTGCGAGCGCGGGGAGCAGGACGGTGCCCAGGTACTCGGCGGGCCCGGCGAGGTGCACGGGCTCGGGGGTGCCGCCCGCCCGCTCGCCGGTGGCGTCGGCGAGCCGGTCGAGGGGGTCGGCGAGGCGGGCGGCGAGGTCGTCCGCGTACGGCAGGGCGGCGACGCCGCGGGCGCCGCGCTCGAACAGCTCCCGGCCGAGCCGCTGCTCCAGGGCGCGGATCTGCGCGGTGACCGTCGACTGGGACAGTCCGAGCCGGTGGGCGGCGGCCGTGAACGAGCCGGCGCGGTGGACGGCGAGGAAGGTCCGCAGCTGGTTCAGGTCCAGCGGGCCGGAGCCATGGATTTCCCGATCGCTCATGGCGCGAGCCTACGGGACGGCGATGGCCGGGGTGTCGTCCGGAGCCATCGGATTCCCGATACCGGACATCGCCCAGGCCATTGGTGGGCGATGGTGGAGCGCGTCTAGCGTCGGGCCGTGAGCACTCCGGCGGAGGACCGCCGGAGCGTCGGACCGCACCCCTGGAGACTGCACCATGGCCACCATCCTGTTCGTCGTGACCGGCGCCGACGTCTGGACGCTGAACGACGGCACCGCGCACCCGACCGGCTACTGGGCCGAGGAGGTCCTCGTGCCGTACCGCGCCTTCACCGAGGCCGGCCACCAGGTCACCGTGGCCACCCCGGGCGCCGTGGTGCCGGTCGCCGACCGGGCGAGCGCGCCGGACCAGGCGACGGCCGAGGCGATCGCCGCCGTCGCCGAGCTGCGGCGGCCGGTGAAGCTGGAGGACACCGACCCGGCCGACTACGACGCCGTGTTCTACCCCGGCGGCCACGGCCCGATGGAGGACCTGGCGGTCAGCCCCGAGTCCGGCCGGCTGCTGACCAGGGCGCTCGCCTCCGGCCGCCCGCTCGGCGTCGTGTGCCACGGCCCGGCGGCGCTGCTGGCCGCGCGGACCGAGGACGGCGGGTCGCCGTTCGCCGGCTACCGGATCACCGCATTCACCAACGACGAGGAGCGCCAGGCGGGTCTCGCGGACAAGGCGCCGTGGCTGCTCCAGGACCGGCTGGTCGAGCTGGGCGTGGACTTCGCCGCGGGCGAGCCGTGGGCGCCGCACGTCGTCGTCGACCGCAACCTGGTGACGGGCCAGAACCCGGCGTCGTCGGCGGGGGCGGCCGAGGAGCTGCTGCGCCTGCTGGGCTGATCCGCCCGGCTGGTCACCGGAGTTGGCCGGCGATGGGGAATCGCGGTACCGGCGGCGCCCGCCCCACAGCGGTCGGGCGCCGCCGGTCCGCTCCGGCCACCGTATCGAGCCTTCGCGGACGTCGGAGGCACCGACCCGCCGCCGGGGACTACCGGATGTCGCGGACGAAGACGATCGCGTCGGCCTGGCCGGTGGTGGCGGGATCGAGGGCGGCGTAGGTGTGGTCGGCCGGTACGCGCGGCGTCAGGTGCGGTGTGAATCGCGCGAGTTGGGCCGGTTCGAGGACGGACGTGTCGTGCGGGAGCGTCGACAGGAGCCCTTCGAGCGTGTCGGCCGACGGGACGTCGGAGCCGCGGCTGCCGAAGGTGGTGGCCGCGTAGGCGTACCGGTCGCCGAGGCGGGTGCCGATGATCGCGCCCGCGCTCCACCACCGGGTGAGCCGGCCGGCGAAGCGCATGCTGCTCTCCTCCCGCTGGAGGTGGCCGTTGTGGGCGTAGGCGAGCGTCGGGCCGCGGTGCTCCTCGCGGCGGAGGACGGCGTCGAGGTTGTCGGCCATCATCGCGTCCCGCCGGGACAGGAGTATGGCGATGCGGGCGGGGCCGGTGTCGGCCATGGCGGCGTGGTAGCGCAGGAGCCCGATGCTGGTGCGGGCGTGCAGCTCGGCGCGCCAGAAGGCGTCGGGGGAGGTCGCGGTCGTCAGGTGGGGAGCGTGTGCGGTGAGGAGCGCACTCAAGTCATCGGCGATCACGCGCAGTTCACGGGCCTCGGGGGTGCGGCCGATGGATTTGGCCGGGTCGTACATGATGGCCTCGTCCGTCCAGCGGCCGTCGTCGCCGAGGAGGGCGTCGAGGGTCGTGCGGTCGTACGGCGGGTCGAGGTGGGCGGCGACGTAGTCGTGCAGCGCGAGCAGGGACGGGCGCGGGCAGGCGGCACCGGTGATCTCCAGCGGGCCGTCGAAGCCGTAGAAGCGGACCCGCTCAGCGTACGGGCACTGCCGGTTGAACTCGCGCATCCAGCGCAGGAGTTCACGATTGGCGGGCGAGGCGCCGAAGCCGTGGCTGAAGCCGTGGGCGACGGCGTCGTCGAGCGTGCCCACGCCGTCGGTGACGTACGCGTCGACGACGAGACCGGTGAGGCAGTCGCTCTCGATGGCGATCGAGCGGTAGCCCTCGTGCTCGACGAGGTGGCGGAACAGCTCGTTGCGCAGCTCGGGGAAGGCCTCGACACCGTGGGTGGGCTCGCCGAGGCCGAGGAGGCGGGTGGCGGGGGAGAGGAGCGCGGTGAGGGCGTGGCCCGAGAAGGGACGGGCCGCGTCCCGGATCGATGCGGTCATGACGTCAACCGTATCGTCGAAGCCCCGGTGTAAACTTTGGTGCCGTTTTACGCGGTAAGAGGGGAGTGAAGTCTCAAAGTGATGTTGCGACCCGTCGATCTGGCGCGCGAGCACGGCCTGTCCACGCAGGCGGTGCGCAACTACGAGGAAGCGGGTTCCCTGCCGCCGGCCGGGCGCACGCCGAGCGGCTACCGCGTCTACGGCCCGCGCCACGCCGCGGCGCTCAGGGCGTTCCTGGCGCTGCTGCCCGGGCACGGCCACGCGACGGCGGGGGCCGTCATGCGGGCCGTGCACGCGGGCGAGGTCGACGAGGCGCTGCGGCTGATCGACGCCGGTCATGCGCAACTGGCCGGCGACCGGGCCACGTTGGACGCGGTGGAGGAGGCGCTGCACGACCTCGTCCCGCCGGCGGGCCCGGAACCGACACGCGCCCCCGAATCGACACGCGCCCCCGAATCGACACGCGCCCCCGAATCGACACGCGCCCCCGAACCGACACGCGCCCCCGAACCGACACGCGCCCCCGAACCGACACCCGACCCCGACCCCGAACCCGGCGGCACGTTCATCGGCCCGCTCGCGCACCGCCTCGGCCTGCGCCCGGCGACCCTGCGCACGTGGGAGCGCGCGGGCCTGGTCGTGCCCCGGCGCGACGCGCGCACCGGCTACCGCGTGTACGCCCCCGCCGATGTGCGCGACGCCCTGCTGGCCCACCAGCTGCGCCGTGGTGGACACGGCCTGGAGCGCATCGCGCAGGTGCTGGAGCGCGTCCGGACGGCTGGTGGGCCGGAGCCCCTCCGGGCGACGCTGGGCGAGTGGCGCGACCGTCTGACGGCGCGCGGCCTGGCCCTGCTGGCGGGCGCGGCGGCACTGCACGCCTACCTGGCCGAGTTCCCCGTGGGCGAGTTCCCCGTGGCCGAATTCCCCGAGGGCGAGTCCTTCCAGGGCGGCGCCTGACCGGCGAGGTCGTACGGGTGGGCAAGCGCCCGGCCCGGCACGCGGCCGACCCGGGAGCCGGGGAGCCGGGCCACCCGGCAGGTGAGGGCATGGCAGGCTGGCGGCGTACCACCGACGTACCGCCGAAGCCCGTGACCAGGAGCCCCGCCATGGACCGCCCGACCGCCGCCCTCCGCCTCGACGCCACCGCCTCCGGGCACCCGGCGGGCATCCTGGACGCCGCCGAGCAGGCCGAGCGCCGCGGCATGGACCGGCTGGTCGTCGCCGAGACCGCGTACGACCCGTTCCTCCAGCTCGCCCGCGCCGCCGACCGGACCGAGCGCATCGAGCTCGCCACCGGCATCGCGGTCGCCTTCGCCCGCACCCCGATGACGCTCGCCTACCAGGCGTGGGGCCTGCACGCGGCCTCCGGCGGACGTGCCGTCATCGGGCTGGGCTCGCAGGTCAAGACGCACATCGAGAAGCGCTTCGGGATGCCCTGGGACCGCCCCGCCGCGCGCATGCGCGAGTACGTCCACGCCGTGCGCGCGATCTGGGACAGCTGGCAGACCGGCGCGCGGCTGCGCTTCCGCGGCGAGTTCTACACGCACACGACGATGACCCCGGTCTTCTCGCCGGACCCGGTGCCCGGCGGGGTGCCCCGGATCCTCCTGGCCGGCGTCGGCCCGCTCATGACCCGCACGGCCGGCGCCGTCGCGGACGGCTTCCTCGGCCACCCGTTCTCGTCCCCCGCCTACCTGGCCGAACAGGTGCTGCCCGGCCTGACCGAGGCCCGGACGGCCGCCGAGGCGGAGGGCGCCGCGTGGACGGCGCGCCCGTTCGAGATCGCCGGGAGCGTCCTCACCGCCACCGGGCGGACGGAGGAGGAACTGGCCGCCAACCGCGCCGCCGTCCGCGAGCGGCTCGCCTTCTACGCGTCGACGCCCGCCTACCGCCCGGTGCTCGCCCAGCACGGCTGGGAGGACCTCCAGGAGCGCCTGCACCCGCTCTCCGTGCGCGGGCGCTGGCAGGAGATGGCCGCCATGATCGACGACGAGGTCTTCGACGCCTTCGCGGTGTCCGGCCCGGTGGAGGACGTCGCCCGCGAGATCACCCGCCGCTACGCGGGCCTCTTCACCCGGCTGTCCGTCAGCCTCCCGGAGGACGCCGACCCGGCGCTGGGGCTGGACGTCCTGGCGGCGGTGCGGGCACACGGGTGAGAACGCGGGGGCGGGGGCGGGTGCAGGGGCGGGGGCCGGGGCCGGGGGTCAGCCGGTCTTCCGCAGCAGCGCGATCTGGGTCACGACGCCCGCCCGGCTGACTCCGTAGTGGATCGTGCCGTCCCGCTCGATGACGAGCGTGCGGCGGTCGGTCGCGTCGCCGCCCGTGCACGCGCCGCCGGGCGTGCCCCGCACCAGCCGCGAGGTGTAGGTCAACGAGATCGACGAGACCTCGACGAGCGTCCACACGGCCTCGCAGCGGATGGCTCCGTTGTCGAGGCGCGATCCCGTGCTCCGGTCGCCGATGCCGCCCGTGCCGACGGTGAGGGTGACGACGCCGGCCGGAGTGTTGTTCGGGTAGAGGGCCTGACCGCTCCAGGTCCCGAGGTAGGCGGCCGGCACGACGTTCCGTCCGGCGCCGCCGCCGGGCACCCCGGGCGCCGTCGCGCTGGTGACCGGGGCGGATCCGGAGGTGGACGTCTGCGCCTCCCGGTGCGTCAGCGCGTACCCCGCGGCGGCGATCAGCAGCACGACCAGCACGACGAGCACCAGGACCAGCCACCCGCGCCGCCGGTGCGGGGGCCGGTACCGCGGCGGGCCGTAGACCGGGATGGGCTGGGGCGGGAGGTGCCGCCAGTGTCTCGTGGGGGCGGGTCTCGTGGGGGCGGGGCGCGTCGGGGCGGTGGGGTGGCGGCGGGGCACGGTCGGGGCGGGGCCCGGTGGCGGCACCGTCGGCCTGCGCGGTGTGGGCGTCGGGCGGGGCGCCGGCTCCGGCCGGGGAGGTGCCGACGTCGGCCGGGGCGGCACGGCGTGGGTCGTCCCGGTCCCGTCCGCCTCCAGGTCGAGCAGCTGGGCGGCCGCCCGTCCGATCGCGGCGGCCACCGGCGCCGGCAGCCAGCTCCCCGTCGCCAGGTCCCTGGTGGCCTCGCGGTCGTCGTCCAGCCAGGCGCGCAGCAGCTGTGGCGACGGGCGCGCGGCCGGGTCCTTGGCGAGGCAGCCGAGGAGGTTCCGGCGCAGCGTCTCGTCCACCAGCAGGAGATCGGGCTGCTCGTACACCGCGCGGAAGAGCACCGCCGGGGCCACCCCCTCCCCGTACGGGAGCACACCCGTCGCCGCGTACGCGAGCACGGCGCCGAGCGAGAACACGTCACTCGCCGGCCCGACCTTGCTCCCCCGGGTCTGCTCCGGCGACATGAAGCCGGGCGAACCGACCGTGTAACCGGGCCTGGTGAGACTCGTGTTGGCGTCCAGGGCGCGGGTGATGCCGAAGTCGATCAGGCGCGGGCCGTCCGGGGCGAGCAGCACGTTGGACGGTTTGACGTCCCGGTGCACCAGCCCGAGCGCGTGCACGTGGGCGAGCGCCTCCGCGAGCCGGGCGCCGAGCGCCCGCACCGACGCCCCGGGCAGCGGCCCGAACTGCCGCACGGCGGCGCTCAGGGACGGTCCGGCGACGTACCCGGTGGCCACCCAGGGCCGGTCGCCCTCGGTGTCCGCGTCCAGCACCGGTGCCGTCCACTCCCCGCCGACCCGCCGGGCGGCGTCCACCTCCCGCCGGAACCGCGCCCGGAACTCCCGGTCCCCGGCCAGTTCCGGGCGCACCACCTTGACGGCCACCGTCCGCCCCCGCGCCGACCGCCCGAGGTACACCCGCCCCATCCCGCCCGCGCCGAGCCGGCCCAGCAGCCGGTACTCGCCCACCCGCCGCGGATCGTCATCCTCCAGCGACTGCATGCGCCACGCTCCCCTCGGCCCGCCCGGAGGCACACGGTACCGGTCCCAATATCCGGGTGTGGCAGGGTTGTTGTCACAGATCGGCGACCACGGCGGGTGCGCCTCCCGGACCTGCCGGTACGCTGGGCCGATGCTGCTCCCCACCGTCCCGCGCACACGCGTGCGGGCCGCCGCCAGGCCCGTCATGGACACACCCTTCGGCGCGGTGGCCTTCACGACGACGATCGGGGACACCGCACTCCCGCCGCTGCCCGACGAGCTGTTCGCCCTGCCGGGCGGGAGGACGGTCGCGCGCTGGAGGCACCGCGCGGCGCGCGTCGAACTGCTGCTGACCCCGTACGACCCCGAGCTGGACCCCGAGGTGTGGGGCCCGCTGACCGACTGCCTCGCGGCGGTGTGGCGGATCGACGCCGGGTCGCCGCCGGGAAGGGTGACGTTCTCGGCGGGACTGCCCGCGCGGCTGCCGGACGGCGCCGACGCCGGCTGGGACGGCGGACAGGGCCTGGCCGCGGTCACGGTGGAGCACGACACGACCCGCCTCACCCTCGGCGGCCCCGACGAGGAGGGGATCTGCCACGCCGCGGCCACGACGGCCGCGGCGCCCCGCCGCTGGGCGGGTCTGATCGGCGAGGTCTACCGGAACTCCTGCACCACGTGGGGCGTCGACTTCGCCGACCATCACGGCATGACCTGGACCCTCCCCCCGCTGGAGGCCGGCGACCACTGCGAACTGCCGGTCGTGGCCGCCTGGACCTCGGTGGAGGACGAGACGGAGAACACCTGGTACGCCGTCGGCTCGTCCTCAACCGTGCTGCTACGTCAGGTGGTTGACTCGTGCATGCGCTGACTCAGAGGAAGTAGAGGCGGCTCAGCGGCACCTCCTCGGCCGGGTTGGAGTGGAGAGGGGTGCCGTCGAGGGTGACCAGGCCCGTGTGGGGGTGGACATCGACGGCGCCCAGGCGGGTGTTGTGGATGAGGTCGGCCGGTCCGATGCCCCGGGTGCCGCGGACTCCGACCCGGCGGCGGCGGGTGGTCATGGTGTCGTGGGGGCGGTCGAAGGTGCCGGATTCGGCGGCGGCCTGGCTGGTGAAGGCGACGGAGAGGTCGGCCGGGGTGGCGCCGTGGGCGCCGAACAGGGGGCCCAGGACGAGGGGTTGGCAGGTCTCGGTGGCGGCGTTGGGGTCGCCGGTGACGCCGTAGGCGGGGAAGCCGGCCTTCAGCACCATCTGCGGCTTCGCGCCGAAGAACGCCGGCTGCCACAGCACGATGTCGGCGAGCTTGCCCACCTCGATCGAGCCGACCTCGTGCGAAAGCCCGTGCGCGATGGCCGGGTTGATGGTGAGCTTCGCGACGTAGCGCAGCACGCGGGCGTTGTCGTCGTCCGGGCCGTCGCCGGCCATCGGGCCGAGCTCGGCCTTCATCTTCCCCGCGACGGCGAAGGTGCGCCGGACGGTCTCGCCGGCGCGGCCCATGCCCTGGGCGTCGGAGGAGGTGATGCCGATGGCGCCGAGGTCGTGCAGGACGTCCTCGGCGCCCATGGTGCCGGCGCGGATGCGGTCGCGGGCCATGGCGGCGTCGCCGGGGAGGTCGGTCTTGAGGGCGTGGACGGAGACGATCATGCCGTAGTGCTCGGCGATCGCGTCCCGTCCGAAGGGGAGCGTCGGGTTGGTGGAGGAGCCGATGACGTTCGGCACGCCGGCCATCTTGAGGACGTTGGGGACGTGCCCGCCGCCGCAGCCCTCGATGTGGAAGGCGTGGATGGTGCGGCCATCCAACACGCTGAGGGTGTCCTCGACGGACAGGCACTCGTTCAAACCATCGGTGTGCAGCGCCACTTGGACGTCATGGACCTCCGCGACACGCAGCGCGGTGTCGAGCGCGCGGGTGTGCGCGCCCATGTCCTCGTGCACCTTGAACCCGCACGCGCCGCCCTCGGTCAGCGCCTCCACGAGCGGTGCCGGGTGGGAGGACGAACCCCGCGCCAGGAAACCGATGTTGACCGGCCACGCGTCGAACGCGTTGAAGGCGTGCCGCAGCGCCCAGGGGGAGTTGACGCCGACGCCCCACGCCGGCCCGATCTCCTGGCCGATGATCGTGGTGACGCCGGAGGCGAGGGAAGCCTCCATGATCCGCGGCGACATGAGGTGCACGTGGGTGTCGACCGCCCCGGCGGTGGCGATCAGGCCCTCGCCGGAGACGATCGTCGTGCCGGTGCCGACCACGACGTCCACGCCGTCGAGGGTGTCGGGGTTGCCGGCGCGGCCGATCGAGGCGATCCGGCCCTCCCGGATGCCGATCGAGGTCTTGCGGATGCCCTGGACCGCGTCGATGACGAGGACGTTGCTGATGACGACGTCGCAGGTGTCGCGGACGGCGGCGGCCTTGAGGTGCAGTCCGTCGCGCCCGGTCTTGCCGAAGCCGACGAGGAACTCGTCGCCCGGCCGCTGGGAGTCCGACTCCACCCGGACGACGAGGCCGCTGTCGCCGAGCCGCACCCGGTCCCCGGCGCGGGGGCCGTGCACGGCGGCGTACTCGGACGGTTCGATGCTCATCGCGCGTTCTCCTGGTCGTCCGTGGCCTCGGTGACCCCGAGGTAGCCCTGCTCGGCGGCCCGGCGCAGGGCCTCCCGCCGGACCCGGGGCGAGTCGAGCGGTCCGTCGACGAGCCCCGCGAACCCGATCGCGACGCGCTCGCCGCCGATCGGCACCAGGCCGGCCTCGACGACCGCGCCCGGGTCGAACCGGACCGACGACCCGGCCGGGACGGCCAGGTGCATGCCGTACGCGGCGGCCCGGTCGAAGTCGAGGCGCGGGTTGGCCTCGAAGAAGTGGAAGTGCGAGGTGACCGAGACCGGCACGTCGGCGGTGTTGCGCACGGAGACCGTGCACACCGGCTCGGGGTCGCCGGGGGCGTCGCCGGCGGGGAGCACGGCGCCGGGCGCGGCGTCGGCGAGGGTGGCGCCGTCGAACGGGTCGGCGACGACGGCCAGCCGGGTGCCGTCGTCGAACACCGCCTCGACGTGGATCTCGGTGACGAGGTCGGGCACGCCGGGCAGGACGTCCTCCGGGCCGAGGACGGAGCGCCCGCGCGCGACGGCCTCGGCGAGCCGCAGGCCGTCCCGGGCCGCCTCGCAGACGGTGTCGGCGATGAGCGCGGTGGCCTCGGGGACGTTGAGCCGCAGGCCGCGGGCGCGGCGGGCGCGGGCGAGCTCGGCGGCCGTGAAGATCAGCAGCCGGTCGCGTTCGGTGGGGGTCAGCCGCACGGTGGGTCGTTCTCCTCGGGCACGTGGGTGGGGGTGGGGCGCCGGGCTCCGCCGGGGGTGGGACGCCGGGCTCAGCCGGCGGGCTGGTCGTGGGTGGAGCAGTGGATGCCGCCGCCCCCGGAGGCGATGGTGTCGATCTGGAGCGGGACGATCTCGCGGCCGGGGAAGTGGTCCCGGAACACGTCCTGGGCGTGGTCGTCGGCCTTGGGGTCGCCGAAGAGCGGCAGGTAGACGCCCTTGTCGCCGATGTAGAAGTTCATGTACGACGAGACGAAGGCGTCGCCGCGCCCGGTGATCCTGTCCGGGTTGGGCTGGCTGATCTCGATGACCTTGAGCTTCTTCCCGGTGGCGTCGGTGGCGTCCGCGAGGACGGAACGCGCCTGGTCCGCCGCGCGGGACCACACGTCCGGCGGGGTGCCGGGGAAGGCCCGGTCGAGGAATACGACACCGGGTGCGGCGAAGCGGGCGAGGCAGTCGACGTGGGCGTCGGTGATGTCCTTGCCCTTGACGCCGGCCAGCCAGATCACCTTGGTGATGCCGAGGGCCTGCTTGAGCTCGGCCTCGACCTGGTCGCGGGTGCGGCCGGGGTTGCGGTTGTCGTTGACGACGGAGCTCTCGGTGATCAGCAGGGTGCCCTGGCCGTCGCTCTCGAAGGAGCCGCCCTCGGCGGTGATCGGGGTCTCGATCCGCTCGATGCCGTACCTGTCGAGCACCGCGCGGGCGAGACGGGCGTCGTTGGTGTGCTCCTGCTTGCCGCCCCAGCCGCTGAAGTTGAAGTCGACGCCCTTGACCTTTCCGCCCTCCTCGACGAACACGGGCACGGTGTCGCGGGCCCACAGGTCGTCGACGGGGGCGGAGAGCAGTTCGACGGCCGACCCGCAGGCCTTGCGGGCGGAGGACTCCTGGCCGGGGCGCACGAGCAGGACCAGCGGCTCGCGCTCGGCGATCGCGTTGGCCACCTCGGCGATGTCCTTGCGGACGCCCCCGAGCTGCTCGCCCCACACGTTCTCGGAGGCGGGCCAGGCCATGAACGTCCGCTCGTGCTTCTCCCACTCGCCGCCGAGCCGGCGCCCGCGCGCGGCGGCCGGGGCGGTGGGCGACGGCTCGACGGGAGCCGCGCCGGTCGGCTGGTCGGCGGCCCCGGAGGACGGGGCGGCGGGCTCGTCCGGGTCGCCCGTGGAGGCGCAGGCGGTGGCGCCGAGGGCGAGCAGACCCGCGCCGGCGAGGGAGCGCAGCACCGTGCGGCGCGCGAGGGGGGAGAAGGACACGGTGTACTCCGGTGGGGCTCTGGGCGGCGGATCGGCTTCGGCGGGGGAAGCGGCTCGCTGGGGCGGCTTCTCGACCTCGCCTGGCTCGAACTCTCGCACTGACTGAAAAATCAGTCAAGCCTGCTCGTGGGGCGTGCACCGGAGGCCGACTTCTGCCGGCCGAAACGTCGGTTGTGCGGGCGCGGCCGACTTTCGGGTGTGGTTTCCCCGGAAGTCGTCGCGCGCGCACCGCTGACGTGGCATCCTGCCACCGGTCGATCACACTGCGTATCAGAGGAGTTGCTTGCCATGTCCAACGTCCCCGCGGAGCTCAAGTACACCGACGAGCACGAGTGGGTGCGTACGGAAGCCGACGGAACGTTGACGATCGGCATCACCGACCACGCCCAGTCGACGCTCGGGGACATCGTGTTCCTGGAGATGCCTCCGGTGGGCAAGCAGGTCAAGGCGGGTGACGCCATCGGCGTCGTGGAGTCGGTCAAGGCCGCCTCGGACTTCTACAGCCCGGTGAGCGGTGAGGTCGTCGCGGTGAACGCCGATGCCGTCGACACTCCCGAGGAGGTGAACGCCGACCCGTACGACGTCTGGCTGTTCAGGATCAAGCTGGCGAAGGACGCCACCACGAACGGCCTCCTCGACGCCGCCGCGTACGCGAAGCTGGTCGGCTAGCGCTCCGGCACCGGCGCGGGTGACGGCTCGGCAACCGCCTCGGCCGGTCGAGCCGTTGCTCAGCCGGTGCGGCGGTAGCGGTCGAGGGAGAGGGTGACCGGGCCGTCCGAGCCCGCCGTGGACAGGACGCGGACGATGGCGAGGTCCTGGCCGTCGGCGGAGCGCAGGCAGAAGGCGCCGCGCGGGCCGAGGGTGCCGAAGGGGACGCGGGCGGCGGGGCGGCTGCCGAGGCCCTTGAGGCACTCGGCGAGGCCGAGGCCGGAGTCCCGCCCGATGTAGGAGTCGGCGGTGTCGGGGTAGAGGAACTCGCCGGCGCTGCGGGCGACGTACCAGGTCGCGCTGTCGGTCGGGACGACGGTGCCGGTGGCGAGGTCGAACTCGTAGCCGGAGTCCGCCGAGGTCAGCTCGACGCCGCGGTAGGCGGCGGTGTAGCCGGTGGGTGCGGCCGAGGTGCTGGACGCCGCGCCCGTCGGGGCCGGGGTCGGGGCGACGGAGGTCGGGGCCACCGAAGGCAGCGGCGCGGGCGGGGTGGACGGCGCGCCCGCCACCGGCGGCTCGGCCGGTGCCGCCTCCGTGTCGGGGATGTCGAGCAGGTACAGCATCCCGGCGGCGCCGACGGCCAGGGCCACCGTGGCCGTGAGCGCCGTCCGTCCGAGCGCGCGTTTGCGGCCGCCCTTGGCCCTGGCCCTGCCTCTCGACTCGAGGGTGACGACAGGAGCGGGGGCGGGTGCGGGCGCGGGCGAGGGCACGGGCATCGCGACGGCCGTGGGGTTCGGCGGCGTCGCCGGCCCCCGCACCGTCTCGGCCGCGTGCACGCCCGCGCGCGGCACCAGGGCCGTCGGCGCCTCCGCGGGCACCCGGGGCAGATCGGCGTGGCGGGTGATCTGCCCGGCGACCGGGTGCGGCAGCCAGTCCTCGCCGAAGGTGAGGTGCCCGCCCACGGCCGGGTGGCTGCGCGCGGCGGCGATCACCTCGGCGGTGGTCGGCCGGTCCTCGGGCCGCTTGGCGAGGCAGCGTCCGAGCAGCTCGCGCAGGCCCGGCGGGACGCGGCCGAGGTCGGGTTCCTCGTGGACCGTCCGGTACAGCGCGGCGAGGTCGGGGCCGTCGCCGAAGGGCGGGGTGCCGCCGGCCACGTGGACGGCGAGGGCGCCGAGGGCGTGGACGTCGGTGGCCGGGGTCGCGGTGCGGCCCATGGCCTGCTCGGGGGCCATGTAGGCGGGCGAGCCGATGCGCAGCCCGGTGCCGGTGAGGGCGCCGGCGTCGGCCGCGCGGGCGATGCCGAAGTCGATCACCCGGGGGCCGTCGGGGGCGATCAGGACGTTGCCCGGCTTGAGGTCGCGGTGGACGACGCCGCTGGCGTGGATCGCCTGGAGCGCCTCGGCGATGCCGGCCACGAGCAGCAGGACGGTCCGTTCCGGGAGCGGCCCGAAGCGCTGGACCACCTGCTGGAGCGAGGGGCCCGGCACGTACGTCGTGGCCAGCCACGGGGTGGCGGCCTCCACGCCCGCGTCGACGACCTGCGCGGTGTAGAGCCCGTGGATGCGCTGCGCGCTGGCGACCTCCTGGGCGAACCGGGCCCGGAACTCCGGGTCCTCGGCCAGCTCGGGCCGGACCACCTTGAGCGCGACGGGCCGGCCGCCCGGGGTGTACGAGAGGTAGACCCGGCCCATGCCGCCGGCGCCGAGCCGCGCGTACAGCCGGTAGCCGCCGACCTCGCGCGGGTCGTCGCCGGTCAGCTCCTGGAAGGCCGACGGCAGGGCGAAGGGGGATCGGTCAGCGGACATGCGGGCTGCCTCTCTCGGCGGACGGGGCGGACTGCGGCCCGACGGCGGCAAGGACAGCGCGGGTCGGCGCCGCAGAGTTTAGAGGTTCCCTCAGGATCGGCCGAATCCGGGTCCGCCGAAGGCGCGCGCTACGGCCGGGAACGCTCCAGCTCCGCCTCGACGGCCCCCCGCAGCAGGCGCCGGGCCTGGTCGAGCGGCAGTGAGCCGCTCAGCCAGCGCACGCTGAGCCCCTCGACGAGGGCGGTGAGCCGCTCGGCGGCGGCCGCGTGGGCCGGGGCGGTGCCGAGCGGGTCGGCGCGGGCGAGGAGATCGGCGACGTCGTGCACCCAGCTGTGGGTGCTGCGTGCCAGCTCCTCGCGCAGGTCCGGCTCGAAGACCGCGGTGGCCCGCAGTTCGCCCCAGGCGATGCTGTTCTCCCGCACGTCGACGGTGTCCTGGAGCTCCAGGAGGAGGACCTGCTCCAGATCGGTGCGGGGGTCCGCGGCGCGCGGCGGTGCGTCCGGGCCGCCGGCGTCGCCCGCGGTGTAGCGGTCGGCGCGGTCGCTGATGAACTCCAGCGTCTGCTGGAGGACACCGGCCCGGTCGGTGAAGTGGTAGTAGATCAGCGAGGTGGACACGCCGGCCTCGGCGGCCAGCTCGCCCATGCGCAGCCCGCGTACGCCGCGCCGGGCGATGACGCGGGTGGCGGCTTCGAGTATCCCAGTCCGGCGGTCCGACATGAGTGGTGACTCTACCCGCCCCGGGGCCCGCGTGCCGGAAATCCTGATCGTTTGTTCAGGTTCCCTGGTCCGAGTGCGCTCAGAGGGTTGACTGAATTTTCAGTGCGGTAGAGGATGCGGGGCAACCCCCACACCTCCCACCTCTTCCAGGGAGTGCTGCATGACCATCCCCACGCCCTCAAGACGCCGTCTGCTCCAGTACGGCGCGGCGGCCCTGCCCCTCGTCGCGCTCGGCGCGGCCCTACCGGCCGCGGCCCACGCGGCCGGGGCGGACTTCGATTCCGGTACCGCCCCCGACAGCACCGCCGCCGTCACCCCCAGGCTGCGGATGCCCGCGGAGACCGACCGGCACGACCGCACCTTCATGGCCTGGCCGGCCCTGTCGTCGATCTGGGGGAACCAGCTCTCGGCCGTCCGCGACAGCATCGCCCGCGTCGCCTACGCGATCTCCCGCTACGAACCGGTCGTGGTCGTCGCCCGTCCCGGTCAGGCCGCCGACGCGCGGTACTGGCTCGGCGGCGGCGCCTACTACCCCATCACCGTCCTGGAGATCGCCAACGACGACCTCTGGATCCGCGACTTCGGCCCCACCTTCGTCGTCGCGCCCGGGGCCGTCGCCGGCGTCGACACCAATTTCAACGGATGGGGCAAGACGGGCACGTCCTACTACCAGCGCTGGACGGAGGACGCCGCCGTCGCCGCCGCCCTGCTCGCCGAGTACGGCGTCGACCGCGTCCGCGCGCCCTTCGTCGGCGAGGGCGGCGCGCTGGAGACGGACGGCCAGGGCACCCTGCTGGCCACCGTCAGTTCGCTGGTCAACCCCAACCGCAACCCCGGCATGAGCCAGGACCAGGTCGAGCAGGCCCTGAAGTCCTCGCTCGGACTGGACAAGGTGATCTGGCTCGCCGGCCTGGCCGGCCAGGACATCACCGACGACCACGTCGACTGCCTGGCCCGCTTCACCGCGCCCGGCCAGGTGATCCTCGACAAGCCGGGACCGGGTACGGACCGGATCTGGATCGACGTCTACCAGCAGGCCAAGCAGGTGCTGCAGAGCGCCACCGACGCCCAGGGCCGCGCGCTGACCGTCACCGAACTCCCCGGCCCTGACCGCAGCCTGATCCGCGGCACCGGGAAGGACTTCCTCTCCAGCTACACCAACTTCTACACCGCCAACGGGGCCGTGTTCGTGCCCCAGTTCGGCGACTCCTACGCCGACGCGACCGCCTACGCGATCCTCCAGGCCGCGTTCCCCGGCCGCGACGTCGTGCAGCTGAACATCGACGCCATCGCCAGCGGCGGCGGCGGGATCCACTGCGCCACCCAGTCGCAGCCCACCCGGCCGCCCGCGGCCTGAGACCCCCTGGCGGCCCGCCCACGACCCCACGGAGGGCGGGCCGCCAGGGCCCACCACCCGGCCATGCCGAACACGCCCGGCCATGCCGAACATGCCCGGCCATTCCCACCACCCCCAGCCATCCGACCGGAACGAGGTTCCCCGTGACGTACCGAATGCCCGCCGAGTGGACCGACCACGAGGGCTGCCTGATGGCCTGGCCCGTGCGCCTCGACTTCTGGGGCGACACGCTCGCCGAGGTGAAGCGCGAGTACGCCGAAGTCGCCCGCACCATCGCGCAGTTCGAGCCGGTGACGATGGCGGCCCCGCCCGGCCACGGCGACGAGGCGCGCGCGATGTGCGGCGAGGGCGTCACCGTCGTCGAACTGCCCATGGACGACTCGTGGTTCCGCGACTCGGCCCCGATCTTCGTCCTCGACGCCGAGGGCCGCCGCGCCGGCGTGGACTTCCGCTTCAACGCCTGGGGGCGCAAGCACCACCCCTGGGACGCGGACGACCGGGTCAGCGGCCTGCTGCTGGAGCACCTCGGCGTCCCCGCGGTCCGCTCCGAGATGATCCTCGAAGGCGGCGCGATCACCGTCGACGGCGAGGGCACGCTCATCACCACCGAGCAGTGCCTGCTGCACCCCAACCGCAACCCCGGCATGAGCCGCGAGGCGATCGAGGCGGAGCTCAAGGCGCGCCTCGGCGTCACCAAGGTGATCTGGCTGCCGTACGGCGGCCTGCTGGACACCGAGACCGACGGGCACGTGGACGGCGTCTGCGCGTTCGCCGCCCCCGGCCGGGTGGTCGTGCAGCTCCCGGCCGACCCGGAGCACCCCGATTACGCCCGGATGCGCGCCAACCGCGCCGTGCTGGAGCACTCGACCGACGCGCAGGGCCGGCCCTTCGAGATCGTCGACGTCCCGCAGGCCGCGTTCGTCGAGGTCGACGGCCGGGAGGTCGAGGTCGGCTACCTCAACTACTACCTGGCCAACGGCGCCGTCGTCGTGCCGGTCGCCGGCCACCCCGAGGACGAGGGCGCGCTCGCCGTCCTCGCCGCGGCGCACCCGGGCCGCAAGGTCGTCGGCGTCCGCTCGCGGGTGATCGCGTGGGGCGGCGGCGGCATCCACTGCATCACGCAGCAGGTGCCGGCCGCCCGCGCCTGACCGGTGCATCCCGCGCCTGACCGGTACATCCGGACACCGCGTACCCTTCCCGGATCCCACGGACCGCATCCCTCTCCCCGGACCGAACGGACGTAGAACCCTCATGACCCCCACACCCGCGAGACGAGCCGGCGCCACCCCGCGCGGCCGGCTCGCCCTCGCCGGCACCGCCCTGCTCTCGGCCGCGGCCCTCGTCGCCGCGTGCTCCGGCCCGCCCCGCGGCGGCACCTCCGACCAGGCGGGCTTCCAGCTGTCCGCCTCCACCCCGCCGGCCAAGGGCGAGATCCAGTCCTTCACCTGGGCGACCTACGCCGAGCCGCCCACGCTGGACTACGTCCAGGCCTTCGACTACCCGCAGAACACGATCCTCGCGAACGTCTGCGAGAGCCTGATGCGCTGGACGCCCCAGCTCACCCCGGCCCCCGGCCTGGCGGAGAAGGCGTCCAACCCCGACCCCACCACGTGGGTCTACGACCTGCGCTCCGGCGTGCACTTCCACGACGGCACGGTGATGACCGCCGACGACGTCGTCTACAGCCTGGGCCGCCAGACGAACCCGGACAACGCGTCGGCGTGGGCGCAGGTGTTCCAGAACGTCGACTCCGTCACGAAGACCGGGCCGCTCCAGGTCACCGTCAAGCTCAAGCAGCCGGACTCCCAGTTCCCCCAGTACATGGCGACGGCGGCGGGCGTCGTCGCGGCCAAGGCGGGCGTGGAGGCGGCGGGCAAGGACTACGGCACCACCGGCAGCCTGGACTGCACCGGCCCGTTCACGATGGGCACCTGGGCCAAGGGGCAGTCGATCGAGCTCCAGCGCTTCGACGGCTACTGGGGCACGAAGGCGAAGTCCGGGAAGGTGGTGTTCAGCTTCCTCACCGACCCCTCCGCCCGCACCAACGCGATGCTCAGCGGCGACGTCGACGGCGGCTACCTGATCCCCACCGAGAGCTACGACCGCCTGAAGAAGAGCGGCGCCGGCACGCTGTACTTCGGCGAGGGCCTGAGCACCGTCAACGTCAACGTCACGAGCATGCAGGGCGCCCTCGGCGACGTCCGCGTGCGCAAGGCGCTGTCCCTCGCGCTCGACCGCGGCGGCTTCGTCCGCACCGGCCTCGGCGGCTCCGGCAGCGTCACCGGCTCGCTCACCACCAGGGCGGCGTGGGCCACGGCCCCGGACGACGTCCGCAAGGCGGCCTTCGACGGTCTCACGCCCACCGCCCAGGACATCGAGCAGGCCAAGTCCCTGGTCAAGGAGGCGGGTGCGAACGGCAAGACGCTCGTCATGGCCACCAGCACGATCGGCCAGGACGTCTCCCTGCTCGCCACCGCCGTCCAGGCCGCCGGCGCGCGGATCGGCCTGGACATCCAGCTGAAGACGATCGCCCCGAACGCCTTCACCGCGCTGTTCACCGACCCGAAGGCCCGCGAGGGCATCGACATGTTCCCCGAGACGTACTACGACTCGATCACCGACCCGCTCGACCTGCTCACCAACTTCAAGACCGGCGCGTACCAGAACTTCGCCGGCTACGGCGACAAGGCCTACGACGACCTGGTCGACCGCGCCACGGCCGAGTACGACCCGGCCAAGCGCGCCGCGATCGAGGCGCAGCTCCAGAAGACGGCCTCCGAGCAGCTCCTGTGGATCCCGGTCGCCGAGTGGCCGACCGCCGTCTTCCTCAACAAGCGGATCACCGGCGCCCCGACCACGATCTCGTACATGTACTACCCGTGGGCGGCCGACGTGGGGGCCGCCCAGTGAGCCCTTCCCGCTCGGAGAGCTCCTCCGGCACAGCACGACTCCCCGGTGCGGCGGCCTTCCTCAGGTTCGCCGCCCGGCGGCTGGTGGAGATGGCCCTCACCCTGCTCGGCGCCTCCTTCGTGGTCTTCGGCGCGATGTACCTGGCGCCGGGCAGCCCGGCCAGCTTCCTCCTGTCGGGCCGGTCCGCCTCGCCGGCCGCGCTCCAGGCGATCAACGAGCAGTACCACCTCGACGACCCCTTCCTGGTGCGGTACTTCCGCTGGCTCGGCCAGGTGCTCCAGGGCGACTTCGGGCGCTCCATCACCTACCGCACGGACGTGTCGAAGCTGCTCGCCGACCGGCTGCCCGCGACGCTGCTGCTGGTCGCGATGGCCCTGCTGGTGGTCGCCGTCATCGGCGTGGCGCTCGGCTGGGCCGGTGCGGTGCGCGGCGGCGCGACGGACTCCGCGATCCTGGTGTCCACCACGCTCGCCGTCGGCACGCCGTCCTTCGTCGCGGCGGTCCTGCTGCAGGGCCTGTTCGCGGTGAAGCTGGGCTGGTTCCCCACCAGCGGCGCGGGGGACGGCATCGGCGACATGCTCTGGCACCTCACACTGCCCGCGATCGCCCTCGCGCTGTACCTCATCGGCATGCTCGCCCGGGTCACGCGCTCGGCGATGCTGGACGCCCTGGAGGGCGAGCACGTCACCGTGGCCCGCAGCCGCGGCGTGCCCGAGCGCGAGGTGGTCCGCCGGCACGTGTTCCGCAACTCGCTCGGCACCGTGCTGACCACCGGCGGGCTGATCGTCTCCACCCTGCTGGTCTGCACGATCCTCGTGGAGTCCGCGTTCAGCATCGGCGGCATCGGGCAGCTCCTCGAACTGTCCACCACCACCAAGGACTTCCCGACCGTCCAGGCCATCTCGCTGATCATCGTCGCCCTGTTCATGGCCGTGAACCTGGTCGTCGACCTGCTCCACCCGCTGGTCGACCCCCGGGTCACGCTCGGTTCGAGGAGGTCCGACGCATGAGTACCGGTCTCACCCAACGGTCTGGCCTCACCCGCCGCCCCGGCCTCGGCCGGGTCAGGGCCGCCCGCGCGCCGCTGTACGCGGTGTGCCTCGGCTTCGTCGTCCTCGTGGTGCTCGCCGCGCTGCTCGCGCCGTGGCTCGCCCCGTACGACCCGAACGCCGTCGACCTGTCCGCCGCCCTCGCCGGACCCGCCCCGGACCACCTGCTCGGGGTCGACGCCGCCGGCCGCGACACCCTCGCCCGGCTCCTGCTCGGCGCCCGCACCTCGCTGCTCGGCCCGCTCGGCGTCGTGGTCTTCTCCACCGTCGCCGGCGTGGCGGTCGGCATCGTCGCCGGCTGGCGCGGCGGCTGGCTCGACTCCGTCCTGTCCCGCAGCACCGAACTCGTCTTCGCCTTCCCCGGGATGCTGCTCGCGATCCTGATCGTCTCGGTCTACGGGGAGGGCCTGCTCGCCCCCGTCATCGCCCTCGCGATCGCCTACCTGCCGTACGTCTCCCGCCTCACCCGCTCACTGGTGCTGGCCGAGCGCGAACGCCCGTACGTCTCCGCGTACACGGTCCAGGGACACTCCGCGTGGCAGATCTGCCTGCGGCACGTCCTGCCCAACATCGCGCCGATCGTCCTCGCCCAGTCCACCATCAACTTCGGATACGCCCTCATGGACCTCGCCGGCCTCTCCTTCCTCGGACTCGGCGTCCCCGCCCTCACCCCCGACTGGGGCCGCATGGTCTTCGACGGCCAGACCGCGATCCAGCACGGCTACCCGCTCTCCGCGGTCCTGCCCTGCGCATTCATCGTGCTCACCGTCGTCGCCTTCAACGTCGTCGGCGAGCGCTGGGCCGACCGGGTCGCCCGGAGGACCCCGTGAACGCCCTCGACATCCGCGGACTGCGGCTGCGACTGCCCGGCACCGCACGGCCCGTGCTCGACGGCGTCGACCTCACCGTCGGGCGCGGCGAGACCGTCGCCCTGGTCGGCGAGTCCGGCTCCGGCAAGACGCTCACCTCGCGCACCGCCCTCGGCCTGCTGCCGCCCGGCGCCGCCGCCGAGGGCGAGGTCCTCGTCGACGGCGAGGACGTCCTGACCATGGACGCCGCCCGGCTGCGCGCCCTGCGCACCGGCAAGGCCGCGATGATCTTCCAGGACCCCCGCACGGCCATCAATCCGCTGCGGCGCATCGGCGACTTCCTCACCGAGAGCGTCACCCTCACCGGCACGATGGGCCGGGCGGACGCGCGGCACCGGGCCGCCGAGCTCCTCGACGCCGTCGGCCTCGGCCCCGAACTGCTGCGCCGCCACCCCGGCCAGCTCTCCGGCGGCATGCTCCAGCGCGTCATGATCGCCGCCGCCCTCATGGGCGACCCGATCCTGCTGCTCGCCGACGAGCCCACCACCGCGCTCGACGTCACCAGCCAGGCCGAGGTCATCGCCCTGCTCGGCCGGCTGCGCGAACGCTTCGGCACCGGTCTGCTGTTCGTCACCCACGACCTCGGGCTGGCCGCCGCGATCAGCGACCGGGTCTACGTCATGTACGCCGGGCGGATCGCCGAGACCGGGCCCGCCCGGGCCCTGTTCGACCACCCGCGCCACCCGTACACGGCCGCGCTCCTCGCCTCCACCCCGCGCCTGGACACCCCGCCGGGCCGCCTCGCCGCCATCGACGGCCAACCGCCGGACCTGCGGCAGGAGTTGACGGGCTGCGCGTTCGCCGCGCGCTGCCGGTACGCGACCGACGTGTGCCGGGAGCAGGTGCCCGAGGCGCACGGCGAGCAGTCCGCGGCCTGCCACCACCCGCTCGACAGGAGCCGCACCGATGCCTGAGCCCGTGCTGCACGTCACCGGCCTGTGCTGCGCCTTCGGCAGCGTGAAGGCCGTCGACGACGTGTCGTTCACCCTCCCGGCCGGCGGATCGCTGGGCATCGTCGGCGAGTCCGGCTCCGGCAAGACCACCACCGCCCGCATCGTCGTCGGCCTCGACCGGGCCGACGGGGGCGAGGTGCTGGTGAACGGCCGGGCCCGGACCGGCCGCGTGCGGGGCAGGGCCGAACGGCTGGCGCGCGCCCGCGAGGTCCAGATGGTCTTCCAGGACCCGTACCTCTCCCTGGATCCCCGCACCAGCGTCGAGGCCGTCCTCCGGGAGACCCTGCGGCTGCACTTCCCGGGCACGGACCATGCGGCCCGGATCAGGGAACTGCTCGACCAGGTCGGCCTCGGCACGAGGGCGGCGGACGCGCTGCCGCGTCAGCTCTCCGGCGGCCAGCGCCAACGCGTGGCCATCGCACGGGCGCTGGCGGTCGAGCCGGCCGTCATGGTGCTGGACGAGGCGGTCGCCGCGCTGGACGTCTCGGTGCAGGCCCAGGTGCTCAACCTGCTCGCCGACATCCGCGAACGGACCGGCATCGGCTACCTGTTCATCACCCACGACCTCGGCGTGGTGCGGTGCGTCACCGACGACGTCGTCGTCATGCGGCACGGACGGATCGTCGAGGCCGGCCGCACCACCGAGGTGCTCGACGGGCCGCGGCACCCGTACACCCGGCTCCTGCTGGAGTCCGTGCCGCGGCCCGGCTGGGACCCGGACGGGATCGCCGCCGCCCGCCGGGCGCTGTAGGCCGGGCGCCGGTCGCTGTGGGGCCGGGCGCCGGTCGCTGTGGGGCCGGGCGCCGGTGGCTGTGGGGCCGGGCGCCGGTGGCTGTGGGGCCGGGCGCCGGGCCCGCCGAAAGCGTGGCCGCTCCGGATCCCGCCGGGCCGGGGCGGCCACCGGCCGTTTCGCCCGGATGGCGGATGCCTGTCGGACCGGATCCTGACCGTTCCTTCAGTAGCGTGCTGGTCCGTACGCCAGGTACCCCAGGCACCTACCCGAACGAGGCCCCATGGCTCACCCCCGGCCGTCCCGTCGCTCGCTCCTGCGCTCGGGGGCGGCGCTCGCCGCACTGGCCCTCACCGACGCCTGCTCCTCCGGCGGCGGGGACGAACCGTCCGGCCCGGCGCCGTCCGGCGGCCCGTCGGGCGCCCCGGCCTCCGGTGCGGCGAGCGGTCCGGCGGCGTCGGGCGGCTGGGCGATGCCCGCCGAGTCGGGCCCGCACACCCGCACGTTCATGGCCTGGCCGGCCCTGGAGGAGGTGTGGGGCGACCAGCTCCCGGGCGTCCGCCAGGACATCGCCGGGCTGGCCCGGGCCATCGCGGGCTTCGAACCGGTGGTGCTGATGGCCCGCCCCGACCAGGCCGACCAGGCCCGGCAGGCGTGCGGCTCCTCGGTCGAGGTGATCGAGCTGATGGTCGACGACCTGTGGGCGCGGGACACCGGCCCGACCTTCGTCACCGGCCCGCAGGGCCTGGCCGGGGTCGACTTCGACTTCAACGGCTGGGGGAACAAGCAGACGCACGCCAACGACGGCCAGGTCGCCCGCAACCTCCTCGCCCACTACGGCATCACCCGCGTCCAGGCCCCGATCACGGGGGAGGGCGGCGCCATCGAGGTGGACGGCGAGGGCACCCTGATGGCCACCGAGAGCTCGTGGGTCAACGACAACCGCAACCCCGGCAAGAGCCGCGACCAGATCGAGGCGAGCTTCAAGGACCTGCTCGGCGTGCAGAAGGTGCTGTGGTTCAAGGGCGTCGCGGGCCAGGACATCACCGACTGCCACGTCGACGCCCTCGCCCGCTTCGCCGAGCCCGGCACCGTCGTCCTGCACCGCCCGGCCGCCGACACCCCGCCGGACATCTGGAGCACGGCCTCCGACCAGGCCCTTCAGGTGCTCAAGTCCTCGACCGACGCCAAGGGACGGAGCCTGAAGGTGGTCGAACTCCCCGAGCCCAACTTCGACCTGATCCAGGGCGCGGGCAAGAACTTCCTCGCCACCTACATCAACTACTACGTGTGCAACGGCGGCGTGATCGTGCCGCGCTTCGGCGACCAGAGCGCCGACGACAACGCGGCCCGGATCATCGGCGAGCTCCACCCGGGGCGCAAGGTCACCCAGATCTCCATCAACCACATCGCGGGCGGCGGCGGGGGCATCCACTGCGCCACCCAGCAGCAGCCCGCCACCACCGGCGCCTCCCCGTCGTGAGGCTCCCGGCCCGGCTGCGCGGCAACCGCTTCGCCGTCGTCCTGCTGATCCTCGCCGTCCTGTGCTCGGCCGGCATCGCCCTCTACCTCAACGAGCGCAACACCCGTCAGCAGACCCACGAACTCGCCCTGCCCACCGCTGGCGACTGGGTCGAACTCGACGTCACCTCCCAGGACATCGACCCGGGCACCGGCCAACTCACTCTCTACGTCTCGCCCGTCCCGCACGGCGGCCTCGCGCAGGGACCGGAGTCGTCCGTCTTCAGCCGCCAGATCGACATCACCGTCCGCTCCACCACCAGGACCGACCTGCGGGCCACCCCCGGCGAGGAGGCGCCGCCCCAGCCCGTGCAGGCCAACCTGTACGACGGCACGGAGAGCGACTACCCGTTCGACCGGTACCACTTCTCGCTGGCCTTCTCGGCCTCGGACGGCACCGGCGCCGTGCCCGTCGGCGTCGTGTTCGTGGACGCCGACCCGTTCTTCTTCGTCCGCCCCACCAGCACCCCGTTCGGTGCCGGGGCGGCCGAGCTGGCGGGCCGGGTCAGCCGGGCGCGCAGCACCTTCATCCTCGCCTGGTTCATGATCGCCGCGATGTGGGCCCTCGCCCTGGCCGTCATGGCCGGGGCCGAGGTGCTCTACCGCGGCGGGCAGGGCCTGGTCTGGCCGTCGCTCGGCTGGATGGCGGCGACGCTCTTCGCCCTGATCGGCATGCGCAACGCCGCCCCCGGCTCTCCGCCGATCGGCTCGCTCATCGACTACGTCGCCTTCTTCTGGGCCGAGGGGATCATCGCGGCGAGCCTGACCGTCACCGTCGTCGCGGGCACCCGGGTCGAGCACCGCAAGCGCGCGGAGGCCGGGAGCACCGAGCCCGCCCCCGGGACGTGAGGGCGGGCCCGGGCGCTGTGCACGCCGACGGCGTCACCGGCGGGCCGCCGGCAGGGTGAGGACGAGGACCAGGCCGCCGGCGGGGTTGTCCTCGCAGGTGAGCCGGCCGCCGTCGGCCGGCGGCAGCCGCGAGACCAGCCGGTGCTTCGCCTCGCCGGCCACCGTCGGCCCCCGGTCCGCCACCGTCACGCGGACCGCGTCCGAGCCGCCCCGGCCGGGGACGGCGTCCGCCCGCACCAGCACGCGCACCCCCGGCGGCGTGCGGCCGAGAGCCGCCCGCACCAGTGCCGTCAGCAGGTCGTCCAGCGGGCCCGGGGCGACGGCGACCGGCGGCAGCCGCTCGGGCAGCCGGACGGTCTGCGATCCCGCCGGAACGCCGGCCAGGGCCTGCCGGACGGCGGGGACGACGTCCGCGCGCGCGGACGTGTGCGCGGACGTGTGCGCGTACGTGTGCGAGGACGTGTGCGCGGCGCCGGCCCGCGGACGCCGATCGGTGGGGAAGGACACCGGTCGGGTCAGCCGACGGCGGGGATGTCGTGCGTGGCGCAGTGGATGCCGCCGCCGCCCGCGGCGATCGCGTCGATCTTCACGGGGACGATCTCGCGGCCGGGGAAGTACTGCTTCATGATCTGCTGGGCGCGGTCGTCGGCCCGGCCGTCGCCGAACCTGGGCAGGTAGACGCCCTTCGAGCCGACGTAGAAGTTCATGTACGAGGAGACGAAGGCGTCGCCGCGCCCGGTGATCTTGTCCGGGTCGGGCTGCTGGAGCTCCACGACGGTGAGCTTCTTCCCGGTCGCGTCGGTCGCCTGGGCGAGGACCGTGCGCGCCTGGTCGGCCGAGCGGGACCACACGTCCGGCGGGCTGCCGGGGAAGGCCTGGTCGAGCAGGACCACGCCCGGGGCGACGAAGCGGGCCAGGCAGTCGACGTGGGCGTCGGTGATGTCCTTGCCCTTGACGCCGGCCAGCCAGATCACCTTCGTCACGCCGAGGACCTTCTTGAGCTCCGCCTCGACCTGGTCGCGGCTCATGCCCGGGTTGCGGTTGTCGTTGACGACCGAGCTCTCGGTGACGAGCAGCGTGCCCTGCCCGTCGGTCTCGAACGAGCCGCCCTCGGCCACCAGGCGGGTCTCGATCCGCTCGACGCCGTACTTGGCGAGGACGGTGCGGGCGACCTTGGAGTCGTTGCCGCGCTGCTGCTTGCCGCCCCAGCCGTTGAAGTTGAAGTCGACGCCCTTGACCTTGCCGCCCTCCTCGACGAACACCGGCAGGGTGTCGCGGGCCCACAGGTCGTCGACGGGGATCGGCACGACCTCGACGGCCGGGCCGCAGGCCTTCTGCGCGGCGTCCTTCTGCTCGGGGCGGGCCATCAGGACGACCGGCTCGCGGGCCGCGATCGCCTGGGCGAGACCGGCGACGTCCCGGCGGACGTCCGGGAGCTGGTCGCCCCACACGTTCTCGGACGCGGGCCAGGACATCACCGTGCGGACGTGCTTGTCCCATTCGGCGCCGAAGCGGCGGGCGCCGGTGCCGCCGCCCGGCTGCTGCGTGGGGGAGGAGCCGTCCCCGGGGTTGGCGCCGCCGCCGGTGCCACCGGAGCCACCGGAGCCACCGGTGCCGTCGGGGTCGTCGAGGTCCGAACAGGCGGTCAGGCCGAGGGCGAGGACGCCCGCACCGGCGAGGGAGCGCAGGAGGATGCGGCGGGACAGGTCGGTGGGCATGCGTGATCTCCGGCTGGGGTCGGTTCTTCCGTACGGGCGGTCGAGCGGGGCTGGGGCGGAGGGCTACGGCAGGGGCTCGTGCATGGTCGAGCAGTGGATGCCGCCGCCGCCGGTCATCAGGCGGTCGACGTCGATCTGCACCACCTCGCGGCCGGGGAACGCCGCGGCCAGCGCCTCGCGCGCGGCGGCGTCCTTGTAGGCGTCCCCGAACTGGGCGGTGATGACGCCGCCGTTGACGACGTGGAAGTTGAGGTAGGAGTCGACGAAGTTCGAGCTCCGCGAGCGGACGGTGTCCGGTCCGTGCACGGGGATCACCTGGAGGCGGCGGCCCCGGGCGTCGGTGGCCGAGGAGAGGATCGCGAACTGCTCGCGCGCGTCCTTGGCCCAGGCGTCGTTGCGGTCCGCGGGCGGCAGCTGCACCATGACGACGCCGGGGCGCACGAAGCGCGAGGTGACGTCGACGTGGTCGTCGGTGATGTCCTTGCCCTTGATCCCCGGCAGCCAGATCATCGTGTCCGCGCCGTAGGCGTCCAGGACGGCGTCCTCGATCTCGTCCCGGCTCATGCCGCGGTTGCGGTTCTTGTTGACCAGGCTGCTCTCGGTCGCCATCACCGTGCCGTCGCCGTCCGTCTCCACGGCGCCGCCCTCGCCGACGAAGTCCGCGTAGGTGTGGCGCAGGCCGCGGCGCACGGCGATGCGTTCGGCGGCGAGGGCGTCGTCGTCGTGGATCTGCTTGTTGCCCCAGCCGTTGAAGTTGAGCACGACGGCGTCCAGGCCGCCGTGGCCGTCCCGGCGGAACACCGGGGCGATGTCGCGCATCCACAGGTCGTCGGTGGGGATGGCGGTGGTCACCTCGACGGCGGGGCCGCACTTCGCGCGGGCCTTGCCGGCCGTGTAGTCGTCGGGGGCGCACATGACCACGGGCTCGAACTCGGCGATCGTGCGGGCGATCAGCGCGATGTCGTCCTGCACCCCGCCCAGGCGCAGGCCCCACACGCCCCGCCGGGACGGCCAGGACATCCAGGTCCGCGCGTGCGGCACGTCGTCCGCGGGCACCCAGGGGAAGTTCCCGGTGGAACGGTCATCACGGTAGTGGCTCATGAGGGTCTCCAGATCGCGCGACGGTGCCGAGGGAGGGGCGGGGGCCGCCGGGTCCACTCTTCGCGCCGCAACGCACCGGCGCACCGCGGAGCGGCCGGCGGCAGCACCCCTGCCTGCGGGTTCAGGCTCGCACTGACTGAAAAATCAGTCAAAATCTTTGGGCAAATCCTGACGCAAAGGGACACGGTGGTGCACGCAGTGCGACAGCGGGCCCGTCGCCGGGCCCTCGGCGCGGTCAGGACCTCAGGAACCGAGCCGGGCCACCTCGGCGTCGATCGCGTCGACCATGAGCGTGCGGGCGTGCGCCAGCGGGAGGCTCCCGCTGAGCCAGCGCACGCTCAGGCCCTCCAGCAGCGCGGTCAGCCGCTCGGCGGCGCCGGCCAGCGCCACCGCCGACGACATCGGCCGCACGGCGCCCAGCAGTTCGGCGATCTCCTGCACCCAGATCCGGGTGGCCCGCGCCAGGTCCTCGCGGAGCGTCTCGTCGAACACCGCGCTCGCCCGCAGCTCGCCCCACGCGGTGCTGTTCTCGCGCACCTCGACGGAGTCCTGGAGCTCCAGCAGCAGCGTCTGCTCCAGTTCCTCGCGCGGCGTCAGCGGCGGCGCGTCCGCGGCCCGTTCGGTCGTGTAGCGCTCGGCCCGGTCGTTGATGAACTCCAGGGTCTGGCGCAGGATCCCGGTGCGGTCCTTGAAGTGGTAGTAGATCAGCGCCGTGGACACCCCCGCCTCCGCGGCGAGCTCCTCCACGCGCAGTCCGCGCACCCCGCGCCGCGCGATCACCCGCGCGGCTGCTTCCATGATCGACGTTTTACGACTGGCCACGACCCACCACCTTACCCGGGCGCGGCCGCGTGGGACCCACCCCCTGAAAAGCGCGTCAGTCGGACCGTCTGCCGAGCGCCCGGTCCAGTATCCAGCAGCAGCGGCGCGCGACCCGGCACCACGTCCGGGCCAGGCCCCCGACGACGCGGTACCACCCGGTTCCGAAGGGGAGCGCGATGGCGAACCACGACGGCGGCGCCATCTCGCCCGGCCGCTGCGCGCCTTCCCTGGCCCACGCGCGGCACCGCTCCACACCCCGGCGCGTCCAGGCGGCGCAGCGCTCGGCCCGGTCGGCCCAACGGGCGGAGGCGAGCAGGAGCCGGGCGTGCAGGTCGTCGCGGCGGCCGGTCATGCGGGCGGCTCCGGGTGCGGCTCGGGGACGTGTTCCTTGGGTGTCCTGGGGTGTCCTGGTTCCAGCCTGCCACCGCCTCGGCCGCCGTTCCCTGCGGGTCCGGCCGCCGCGTGGGACTCTGGGGGGAGTGACGACGGACGGGCGGTGACGGCTCGGCGCGGTGGTCGGTGGTCCGTGAAGGAGGACCTGATGTCGGACGAAGCGTTGATGGGCGACCAGGTGTACCAGCCCGACGGCTCGGAGGTGCAGGACGACGTCGGCCCCCTGGAGCCGGAGGACACCCTGATCGACCGCGGCCTCGAATCGGCGCTCGACGAAGGCTACGCGCCCCCCGAGCGCCCGCTCGCCGTGGAACGCCACGGCGTCACGGCGGCGGAGCAGCACACCCGCGAGAGCCTGGCGCAGCGCCTGGCGGAGGAGCTGCCGGACGTCGCCGCGCCCGACTGGGACGGCATCGGCGACGCCTACGGCATGGACGGCGAGCCGATCGACACCGAGGCGGGCGAGGTCCGCTCCGGCCGGCTGATCGCCTCCTCCGGCTCGCGCAGCGACATGATCGCCGAGGACGTGGGCATCTCCGGCGGCGCCGCGAGCGCCGAGGAGGCGGCCATGCACACCACCGACGACCCCGAGGCGCTCATCGACTGAGACGGCCGGGGGCGGCGTCGGCCGTCTTCCGCAGCGTTTCGCCGTCTTCCGCCGCGTTTCGCCCTCCTCCGCCGTCTTCGACCGAGTGCGCCGATGACAGCGCGGGGCCCGTGCGCGAGCATGGGGCGATGCCCGAGACGTCGCACTCCCCTCGCCGGATCGCCGACGACCACGTCGCGCAGGTCGCGGCCCTCGACCCGTCCACCGCCACCCGATTGGGCCTCCGCCCCGAGGACGACCGCCTGCCGGACCTCTCCCCGGAGGGCCACGAAGCGCTCGCCGAACTCTCGCGGCGGACGCTCGCCGCGCTCGACGCCGCCGAGAAGGAGGCCACGGAGAAGGGGACGGACGCGCAGGAGCCCGCCGACCGGGACTGCGCCCGCCTCCTGCGCGAGCGCCTGACCGCCGAACTCGCCGTGCACGACGCCGGCGACGGCTTCCTCCAACTGCGCAACGTCAACTCCCCCCTCCACCGCGTGCGGGGCGTCTTCACCCTGATGCCCACCGACACCGACGAGCACTGGGCCGCCGTCGCCGGCCGCCTGCGCAACCTGCCCGGCACGCTGGACGGTTACCGCGCCACCCTCACCGAGGGCATCACCCGCGGCCTGCTGTGCGCGCCCCGCCAGGCGCGCGCCGTCATCGGCCAGCTCGACGCCTGGACCGGCCGGTTCGACGGCGGGGCGGGCTGGTTCGCCGGCTTCGTCGCGGACGGCCCCGCCGGGCTGCGGGCCGAACTCGACACCGCCGCCGAGCGGGCGACCGCCGCCGTCGACGTCTTCCGCGACTGGCTCCGCACCACCTACCTGCCCGCCGCCGACGGCACCCCGGACGCCGTCGGCCCCGAGCGCTACCAGCGTTCCGCCCGCTGGGCCAACGGCGCCGACCTCGACCCGGCCGAGGCGTACGCGTGGGCGTGGGAGGAGTTCCACCGGACGGCCGCCGAGATGCGGGCCGAATCCGAGCGCGTCCTCCCCGGCGCCGGCGTCCGCGCCACCATGGACCACCTCAACGAACACGGCCACGCGATCGAGGGCGAGGAGAACATCCGCGCCTGGCTCCAGCAGATCATCGACGAGGCGATCGACGCGCTCGACGGCACCCACTTCGACATCCCGGGACCGATGCGGCGCGTCGAGGCCAGGATCGCGCCCCCGGGCAGCTCCGGCGCGCCCTACTACACGGGCCCGAGCCTCGACTTCACCCGCCCCGGCCGCACCTACCTGCCCACCCTCGGCCAACGGACCTTCCCCACCTGGGAGATCGTCAGCACCTGGTACCACGAGGGCGTCCCCGGCCACCACCTCCAGACGGCCCGCTGGACCGCCTCCGCCGACCGCCTGAGCACCTACCAGATCACCCTCGGCGCCGTCAGCGCCAACAAGGAGGGCTGGGCGCTCTACGCGGAGCGGCTGATGGACGAACTCGGCTTCCTCACCGACCCCGCGCGCCGCCTCGGCTACCTCGACAAGCAGATGCTCCGCATCATCCGGGTGATCGTCGACATCGGCATGCACCTCCGGCTGGCGATCCCCACCGACTCGGGCTTCAGCCCGGGGGAACGCTGGACCCCGGAACTGGCCGACGCGTTCATGGCCGCCCATCACGGCAGCGAGGCCCCGCGCCGCACCAGCGAGATCGACCGCTACCTCGGCTGGCCCGGCCAGGCCATCGGCTACAAACTCGGCGAACGCGCCTGGCTGGAAGGCCGCGAGGCCGCCCGCCACCGCCTGGGCCCCGCCTTCGACCTCCGCACCTGGCACATGCACGCCCTCTCCCAGGGCTCCCTGGGCCTGGACGACCTGACCGCCAACCTGGCCGCCCTGTAGGCGACTTCGCAGGCGACCTCGTAGGCGAGCGAGGAGTGGGGGGGGGGGGGGGGGGGGGCGGCGGGGGCGGCGGCGGGGGGGGCGGGCGCGGGGGGCGCGGGGGGGGGGGGGGGGGCGGGGGGGGCGGCGGCGGGGGGGGCTCTCTG